>JAXDCR010000225.1:0-6368 GCA_034677845.1 Bacteroidales bacterium
TCGAGGTAAAGTGCAAAAGCCACGGGGCGTGGCACCGTATCATGATCAGGCTTTCCGGCCAGGGCGTTCATGATGCTCCGTTGCATGTTTTCACGGATCTGCCGTGTGGCGCCTTCGGGGATTACAAGCGCCATCTGGTATTCACCGCGTGCCACGGCCTCCCTGGCCATGGCTTCTGAAGGTGCGGCGCCGCCAGTATAGGTATGTACGCTGAAAAGCTTTGACTGAACGATTTCGCGGCATATGTCATTGCCCAGGGTGTCGTTGTCGCGGTTGACAAGCAGCAGCCTGATGCCGCTGTCATTAAGCGACCTGAAAGTGGTGTCCTGAAGCGCTGTCATCAGCAGCACCAGTGACGCCGGCATCAGGAACAGCATTGCCAGTCCCGCCCTGTCGCGCAGCAGCACCAGCGTGTCTTTGTAAACAAGTGTCAGGAAGCGGCGCATGGTCAGTCCCTCAGCGATTTGCCCGTCAGTTCAAGAAACACATCCTCCAGCCGCAGTTTGCCGCCGGCTGCCGTGGTTATTTCTGCCATGCTGCCCCGGCTGATTATCTTTCCCTCGTCAATGATGGCGACGTGTGAACACAGGCTTTCGGCCTCTTCCAGGTAATGCGACGTATAGACGACGGTGGTGCCAAGCCGGTTGATGGCGGTAAGGCTGGCGGTGATGACTTTCCTGGAATGCACGTCGATTCCCACAGTGGGCTCATCCAGGAAAAGAATGGCAGGGTTGTGCAGCAATCCCGCCGCCAGGTTGAGCCTTCTCTTCATACCGCCGGAGAATTCAGACACCCTGATACGGGCGCTTTTATCGAGCCCGTAAGATTCCAGCAGTTCCTGTGTCCTTTGGCGCAGTGCCCTTCCCTTCATTCCGCTCATTCCTCCGAACACGGTAAGGTTCTCGCGTGCCGTCAGGCTCGGGTACAGGGCAATATCCTGTGGCACCACCCCAATGACCCTCCGTATGCAGGCCATGCCATCCTTCAGCGAACAGCCTCCGATGGTGACATCGCCTTCGGTGGGTGCCAGCAGTCCGCACAAAATCCGGATCATAGTCGTTTTTCCGGCGCCGTTGGGACCCAGCAGCCCGAAAAACTGCCCCTCCCCTATGGAAAGGCTCACATGGTCAAGGGCTGCTTTGGGATTTCCCCTGTAATATTTTGTCAGGTTGCGGATGACGATTGCCTGCCCTGCACCGTTCATAGGCTGATGTACCTTAGTTGCAGAAACACATTCTCTTCCATGTCAGCGATATCGTTCAGCAGAGCGGAAAGGCTGTCATAGGTCACATCTCCGTTGCCCCGGTTTTTGAACACCCTTGAGGCCAGCACGGCAAATTCCCTCCATTTGTCACCCACGGCCGTCATTTCTCTGCTGATGTCGTTCAGCCAGGGTTTGTTTATATAGGCAGCGCATTCCTGAAGAAAGGCGGCGTAAATAAAACGGAAACCGGCGCCTCCGGTGCCGATCTCCTCGAGCATGCGCACCACCTGGCTGAGGTGAAGCGCTGCATCCTCAGGTCCGAGCTTTTCAGGCCATCGGCGAAGCCTTCCGGCAAGGTAGCGGATGCCCCTGATGCCGAACATCGGAAGCGGTATGGTGAGCATATCGGTGGCGGTCTTGCGGATACCCTTTATGATGGCCTGTTTAAGGTCAGCCTGAAGGGGAACATGCGTCAGATGGTACATGCGCCCCCTGGGAGGATAGGTGCCCCGGGCAAAGCGCACCCTAATCAGCTCGCTGCGCGTGAGGTATTCCACATTTTCCATGACCGGGTCGCTGATCAGGTACCTGTCGCCCTCCCTGCCAATGACGGTTATATTGTGGGCGTTGAAATGAAAACGGTATTCTCTGGGAAAGTAGGGAAGGTGGAACACCCCCACCAGCAACCCCACCGGAATGCCCTTATCGACCAGCCTGTCAAGCTCCTCCATGGCCTTTTCCGGATCACGGAACCTGCTGCGCTCCAGCCTGATGCCCAGCCGGCGTGCCAGGCGGTTGAAAATAACCCCGGGCAGCACCCGGAAGGATGTCACCGGCATGCCATGGAGCTTGTAGAATGGCATGTGGGAGAAAAAATACCCTGAACCTATGCCAAAGATCATGGGCTCGCTCAGTTCCAGGCCATAGTATCTCAGCAGGTTCGAAATCACTCCGTTCTCGCAGTGCGCGGCTGGCTTATGTATGAAATCAATCGTCATGTGTCAGGTTATAGTTCCTGATGAATTCGGCATCGGAAAGACCCCCGGGGGGTATGTTCAGCACCCTGGCGTATTGTGAAACCAGTTCAGGCGACAACCTTTGAAAACCTTTCATAGTGAGATGCCTTCTGACTTTTCTCACGGGAAGGCCCATATAGCCGGCAAGGAGGCGGGGACTCATAATGCTGAGGTGCATCCAGAACACAAGGGGACTGGCCCGGCCTTCCAGGAAGCGGTCGCGGGCAACGGCGGCCTTTTCGTGGACTTTTTTCCATGCGAGGCGGATGGCTTCGTTCTTGGGTTCCCATCCAAGGCTCATCACGCTGGTATATTTTCCAGTCTCGTCAACCACATAGCAAAGGTCGCGCACCTTTCCCTCCTTCATAAAGGCGGCATCCTGAGGTACTTCGTTTGACTTCATGTCGGGTGCATTAATTCTCTCAGCAAACTGTCAGCAGGGCAAAAGCATAGGTAAAGCGTGCACTTTCCGGCACCTGGATCAGTATCCGCTGTCCCTTCAGCAGCGCCCTCGTTGCGGCAAGCTCTTCCAGCATCAGTATGAAGGAGGCCGTGGCCACGTTGCCCACGTGGTCAAGGTTGGTGAACCATTTCTCCTCGGGGATGGGGATGCCTGATTTTTCAAGCTGCTCCAGGATCGGCTTCCTGAAAAATTCAGATGACAGGTGCGGCAGGAAATAATCAATGCTGCCGATGTCAAAGTTCCTCCGCCGGATGATATCGAGCAGGAATTCGTTGCCGAGAGCAACAATATGTTCCCCCAGCATTCTGGTATCCTGCTTGAGTGAGAATACCGATCGGCTGAGCCATTCGTCGGGACTGTAACGGCACCATCCGGCAAGGTTGCCGTCGGCATCCCTGTCGGCACCCGCATACATGCAGGTATCCATTCTTCCGGCAAAGGATCGGATTTCAATCCACTCGATGCGCAGGGAAGGGCTGCCCGCCGGCACGGATTCCAACAGCAGGGCGCCGGCACCGTCCGACAGCATCCAGCGCAGAAACTCCTTTTCGAAGGCCAGCAGTGGATTTTCCCTGAGCCTGGACTCAGCAACGTTTTCGTTTTCAAAAAAGGTTGACAGCATCCAGTGTGACAGCATCTCCGATCCCGTGCATACGGCATTTGCTGTGTTGCCGGAGGCCACCGAAAAGGCTGCATATTTGAGTGCCTGCATGCTGGCACAGCACGACGCGGCAAAGGAAGCCATCTCCATGTCGCCTGCCCCAAGCTTTCCGTGCACCATGGAGGCATGGGAGGGTATGAGCTGGTCGGGCGAGGCAGTGCCACAGACAAGCAGCTGCATGTCTTCTTTCCGGAACCTGTCGCTGAACAGTCCCTTTATGGCTTCCGCCGCCAGCGTGGCATTGTCGTGCGTGGGCCTGCCACCGCGGTCGAGGGCGTAATATCTCGTTTTTATGCCATTGTTTTTCAATACAATACGCCTGGCACGGGAAGGACGGCCGTCAATCATACCCAGATAGGATTCCATGTCCTCATTCAGCACAGGTCTGTTGGGCAGGAACTTTGATATGGCAGTTATATAAACCGGATCTGGCATATAATTTCTGTTAAAAAGGCTTTGTGAACCGGAATGGCAAAGCTATAAAATCCGGTGATATTAAAGGGACTGCACCTCATTTTTTTCTTTCAGGACGGCCGTCTTCCTGAAGGGCAGCGTCATCCGGAAGAAAGGCACGACGAGGGGCGAAACGACAAAAATGACGAACAGCAGGTAATACTTGAACATCCTAACCCTGGTCAGCCTTTGCGGGCTGCCGTAGGGACCTTTCTTCAGGATTATATCGGCCCAGAGCCTGAAGAAGACAGCCGCCCGCCTTTCCATCATGGCGAGCTGCGGCACCACTTCGGTGGCACCGGCATCGGCAAGCTTCCGGCGGAGGGTGCTGAAGTCAGCCGACAGCAGGCTTTCCCGGATGATGTCACCGAAACGGGAGGCCGAGCGTATGTCAGCCTCCGACACGCCGCCCTCTTTCTTTCCGCTGAACATCCACCGTATGACGGTGCCCACGCTGCGCAGGTTCGGAGCCCTGTCCCTCAGCACAATGTTGCCGGCCGCAATTCCGCCTGCCTCGTCAATGTATTGTCTTACCCTGCGCTGCGCCGTCACCCACATATTCCGGCAGCCGATGATTGTCACGACCGGGCGTCCGGAGATAAGCTCCCTGCTCCGGGAGTTCTGAAAAAAGGCATGGAAGGGGATCGAGGGTGACAGGAACCAGGGCTGGTAGGCGATGATCACAAGATCAGCATCGGGTTCAGGGGGCAGTGACAAAGGCTCCAGCTCGCAGGGGATGCCCCTGACCGACTCGGGGAAGGCCTGAAAAAAGCTGTCCGCGGTCCACGGAAAAGGAAAAGGAGGCCTGGGTCTCAGCACTTCGGTCCTCACTTCAATATCCGGATCTTCCGCCAGACTGCCGATCACGCTCCGGACGATGGCGGCCGTCTGTCCCGTCTGTGAATATGTTATTATCTGTACTGTTTTGCTCATATACGGGTCATAATATGGAGCAAAAATAGATGTATTTTTTTAACTTTGGCTTCACCTGTTAAGGACTGAAATCACCTGCGCGCGAACCGGAACCGTGCCTGACCGTGCCGCCTGCTTCGGCATATATGGAAGAATGAACCGGCGTGATGCAGCCTGTGAAAAAACATTATCTGAAGACCATGAAAATCATAAGAATGACTGTTGGCATCCTGCTGCCTGCGGCTGTTGCCGTGTTCGTTGCCTCCGGTTGCCGGACTGCCGGCTCCCGCTCGCTTTCCATCGGCTATGAGAAATATGAGCTGGAAAACGGACTGGATGTGATCCTGCACCATGATGCCTCCGATCCGGTCATCGCGGTGGCCATTCTTTACCATGTGGGCTCTTCCAGGGAACAGCCGGGAAAGACGGGCTATGCGCACCTATTTGAGCATGTGCTGTTCGAGGGATCTGAAAATGTGGCGCAGGGGGAACTGGACCGCATCATTCAGGATGTGGGCGGAGAGCTCAACGGAGGCACCAGCTATGATTACACGGTATATTATGAGGTGGTGCCCAGGAATGCGCTTGAGAAGGTGCTGTGGATCGAGTCGGACAGAATGGGATTCCTGAGGAATGCCCTGACGCGGCAGGTGCTCGCCACCCAGCAGAACGTCGTCATAAACGAAAAGCGGCAGCGTGTTGACAATCAGCCATACGGGCATACGGATTATGTGATCAACCGGAACGTGTATCCTGAGGGGCACCCATACAGCTGGACGGTCATCGGGGACATGGCTGACCTGCAGCGGGCGACCCTTGAAGACATTGTGGATTTTCACGGAAAGTACTACGGACCCAACAACGCCACCCTCGTCATAGCAGGCGATTTCAATGCCGATGAAGTCAGGGCGGTTGTCAAAAAATACTTCGGGGAGATTGAAAGGGGACCGGAAGTGGAACGGCGGAGTCCCATCCCCGCGGTCATGGACTCCCCGATCAGGCTGTTTCATGTGGACAATTTTGCCACCGTGCCTCAGCTGAACATGGTATGGCCAACGGTGAATGCCTATGCAGACGATGCCTATGCCCTGGACTTCCTCGGTGAGATCCTGTCCTCCGGCAAGAAATCACCCATGTACAGGCAGATTGTAAGGGACCGTAAACTAAGTTCCCGCACCCAGGCCTATAACAGTGCGCTGGAGCTGGCGGGCACTTTCAATATCGTGCTGAACGCCAATGAAGGTGTCAGCCTTGCGGAGCTGGAACAGGGGGTGTACGAATCTTTCCGCCTGTTCGAAGAGGAAGGCATCAGCGACACCGATATGGAAAGGATAAAAGCGGGACTGGAAACAAGCTTTTACAACAGCATAGGCAACGTGTTGTCCAAATCCTTCGCTCTGGCGCAGTATAACGCCTTCCTCGGTGACCCTGGATATGTCAGCAGGGACATAGAGAAGATCAAGGCTGTGACCATAGCGGATGTGCAGCGGGTATATGAAAAGTACATTAAGAACAAACCCTGCCTGGTGACAAGCTTTGTGCCGAAGGGCCAGGAGGGTCTGGCCGCCGGCAACTCACAGGAAGCAGGGGTTGTGGAGGAAGACATCACGCGGTCCGTCAGAGTCGATATGACGGCCGCACCTGACACAGCACCGGTTG
>JAXDCR010000226.1:0-5260 GCA_034677845.1 Bacteroidales bacterium
ATCAAGGACTTTGACATTGGTTTTGTCGTATGAAAGATATCCGGTGATAAAACCCCTGAACCAGAGAACGCCAAAATCATCCGCAATAAGATTGGCTACAGGATCCCTCATTTCCCTTGGTTTATCAATATTGAAACGGATTATTTCATTAATTTGCGGAATCGACAGCTTTGCCTGCAAAAGTGAATCGCTTATCCCGCCATGGACAAACAGGAAATTCCCGATTTTTTCTATCACATTTTTAGTTCTCAGCCATTTACCAAGAAATGAATTATTTCCGAGCAGCTCTTTTGTATCCTTTCCCAGGGTAAAAGCCAGGGCATGGTACTTTTCGTTTACGTACCTGACGTCGCCGTCGAAATTCATCAATTCGTGATTTCCAAGTAAGTAATGCACTCTGCCCCCGTATGCCATGGCTTCCTGCTCAAGTTTATAAATAAGCCAAAGGACCTGGGTCACATAGATGCCCCTGTCAACAAAATCACCCAGCAGCACCAGGTGCCCATCCCCAAAACTCCAGTTAAGTCTTTTATCGACAATATTATTATTAATGAGTATGTTAATGAAATCGATAAAATTGCCTTCTATATCTGATACGACAAATATCTTTCCGGGATTTTCGAAAACTGACTCTTCTCCGTAGAGAGATGGCTCCAGCCGGAAAATAATTGAGTCGGTCACCGGAGTGCGTATATAAATCTCCTGCAGGTGGTTGTTTATGGTATCAACCGTGAGCTGGTTTTCCTGATTGACTGACACCACAATGGAGGTATCTGAATTATAGTCGAATATGTATGGGCCGTCAGCTCCGCCCTTCAGTGACAGGGAGGCCCCGTGTGATTTAAGTATGTTTATTGCCTCATGGTTGCTTGTGATCATGGCAATCAACAAAGCATTCCTGCCATATCTGTCCTTAATATCAACTTCGGCGCCGTTGTTGAGCAGATATTCGACAAAGTCAGGCCTTTCGCTGAGCACGGCATAATGCAGCAGCGGATAACCATTGCTGAACATGAAGTTTACATTGTCAATAGTGTCAATCAGAGCCTTGAACTCCTCAAGATTGCCTGAATCAACAGATACCATTATTGATTCATAATCCTGGGCATGAACTTTTGCCATGATCGGCCCGAGAACGATCAATACAAGACAGGCAATGGTTTTCATATGCCGATGCAGCTTATATGTCCCCCTTTCACAAAGTATTGTTTTTCCATTTTATCGGTATGGCCAGATGAAATTTTCCGCTAATATGCAATTTTAAGTTAAACAATTCAAATTCCTTTTTTGTTTCATTCTTGAATAGAATGAATTACAGGTTATTTGCTATAAGATGAAAATTTCACCTTAAGCATAAAAAATCATAAATCCCTGGCAGATATTTTGTAAGGTATCAGCCGAAAAGTCCGGTGATTACAACTCCCTTATCCAGATATTTCTGTAAGCCACCGGATTGCCGTGCTGCTGCAGTGAGATGGGAGCGGGTCCGTGTTTTGTGATAATATACTGTGGAATGCCTGGAGAGACGGTCGGGCCCTGTATAGCCACATTGTTCTGTATCAGCACGCCGTTATGGAAGACCGTCACCCTTGGTGGCGTAAAGTAAGTGGTGCTGTCCTTAAACCGGGGAGCCGTATAAACAATATCGAAAGTCTGCCATTCGCCTGGCTTTCTGCTAGCATTCACAAGCGGTGCATATTGCATATAGACGGCACCTGCCTGCCCATTCCGGTATGTCCGGTTATTGTAACTGTCCAGAACCTGTATTTCGTAAATTCCTTGTATAATAACACCGCTGTTTCCTCTTCCCTGGCCCTCACCTGTGATTACCGGTGGCGTTTTCCATTCTATGTGCAACTGGAAATCTTCAAATGATCGTTTGGTTCGGATAGAGCCTGAGCCTTGAGTCGATTCCATGGCACCATCCTTTATGATCCAGGTGACAGCCGGTTTTACAGTTGCGGTTCCGCCTGTTCCCCGTGCGGCCTCTTCCCATTCCTTGTTAATATCCTTGCCGTCAAATAAGACTATTGCATCTGAAGGAGGGTCACTGTTTGTCAGCCCCGGTTGTATCACTTCCACTTCAGGGTCCATAATGTGTTTAACCTCTGTAAGAAAGCTGTTTCTTTGCATGGGAGACAATGAATCCCACAGGTTTTGCAGTTTTGCCAGAGCTGATTGCTGTCCGGCCACAGGTTGCTGACCCGGCACAGCCTGCTGTGGTGCCTGTGCAAAACCAACTGTGCAGGCAAAAAGCATGGAAAAGAATATACTGGAGTGTTTCATGGTTTGAATAAGTTTAATGAAGTCAGTTCAGGACTAAAATTAAAACAAAACTTTCAAGGAAACAATTATTTTACGCACACAGGAATATAGTCCGGCGGATGAAACCAGTCAAACCAGTATCAGGAATATATCGCAAAAGTTTCATTTCATCCGAAGAAGGTATCTCATTAAAAATATTTTTCTATTTTTAAAAAAAATTTCAGTCATTTTTTATCCTAAATAACCAAATTATGAGTTCAACACTTTCAAGAAAAAACTTTTTAAAAGTATTGGGTGCATCGGGAGCAGCTTTTGCTGCAAATCCGTTGTTTGCCGCACAGGCTTCCGCCCCCAAATCAAAAACAGCTCCCAGCGATATCGTGAACATTGCACTTATCGGCTGTGGTGCCCAGGGACCCGGCGTGGCACGCAGCTTCATGGGTCTTCCTGATGTCCGCGTCGTTGCAGGTTGTGACGTATATGGCCTCAAAAGGAACAATTTCCAGAAAACCGTGACCGAAGCCTATGCCGCTCAGGGCATCAGCACCAAGAGTTTCAAAATGTACGAGCATTTTGAAGATTTGCTGTTAAACAAGGACGTGGATGCGGTAATCATTGCCACACCTGACCACTGGCATTGCCTCATTGGGGTTGCTGCCTGCCAGGCCGGGAAGGACATCTATGTTGAGAAACCTCTGGCATTCACAGTATATGAAGGACAGCAGCTCGTAAAGGCTGTGCGCAAGTACAGCCGGATCATGCAAACGGGCAGTATGCAGCGTTCCATGCCGACCTTTGAGCACATGGCCAAGATTGCCCGTTCAGGTGTTCTGGGCAAGATCAGCACAATCTATGCTCCCGTCGGCGCACCACCCCACGACATCGATTATCCGCAACAGCCTGTCCCGGCTGACCTGAACTGGGACAAGTGGCTCGGTCCCCTGTCAACGAAATTCTACTATAATGAGGAACTCTGTCCGACCGGCGGCGGCTGGGGCGGATGGCGCTGGCATAAAGGCCTTGGCGGCGGCTATACAACCGACTGGGGCGCTCACATGTTTGACTGCGCGCAATGGGCAATCGGAAAAGACCGAAACGGCCCTATCATGGTCATCCCTCCGGAAGAAAGCAAATATAAAAAGCTCACCTATGTCTATGATAATGGCATAGAGATGATACAGGCCTACGATCCGTGGGACGGTAACCGCGGCAACAGTGTAAAGATAATCGGTGAGAACGGATGGATTTTCGCTTCGAGAAGCAGTTTCTATTGTTCTGATCCGGCATGGTCAAGGGAAGGCCGAGATGATACCAATATGCCTGAAGCCACACAGGGCACAGCCCGTCCGGCCGGTACAGGTCAGACAGGCGCACAGGGCGCACCCACCGGTGCCCCGCAGGGCGCTCCCACAGGCGCTCCCCAGGGTGCTCCCACAGGTGCTCCGCAGGGTGCTCCCACAGGTGCTCCCCAGGGTGCCCCGGGTGGCGCTCCCCAGGCCGGTGCACAGGGTGCCCCGGGTGGCGCTCCCCAGGGTGCTCCCCAGGGTGCTCCCCAGGCAGGCGGCCAGGGCGGTTTTGTTGCAGGCGTAAGCCGCGACGGTATGGAAGTCAACCAGAAACACTACCGTTCGTTTATTGATGGTATCAAGACCCGTATCGATCCGAACACACCGGTTGAGATTGGTCAAAGCTCTTCGGTTGTATGCAACATTGGCAACATCGCTTACGATCTCAAGAGAACACTAATCTGGAACCCGCTGATTGATCAGTTCATGAATGACGACGAAGCCAACAATCACAGCATCATGAAGTACAAGATGAGGGCTCCCTATCAGATCGACAACATCTAGGAGATTCTGACATCGTTATAAACAGAGAGGCTGGTTCTGTCGGACCAGCCTCTCTTTTCTTCTTCTGGTTGTTAAATTTTTCTTCTGGTTGTTAAACCAGCACAAAACAGTAAGAAATGTCACATTACCTTCTATCCGCTTACAAAAGTAGGGAACATTCCGAGTTCAGTTGGATTTTCAGCCTGTTTCACCATATAATCCGCCAAATCTGCCCTGCTGATGTTGCACACCGGAATCTTCCTGAATAACCTTGTTTCGACCCTGTAGTTTTCAGTCAGCGGATCATTTGTTAATGGACCTGGCCGCACAATAACCCATTTAAGATCAGATCTGGCGATCAACTCTTCCATCCGCGTTTTATCTGCATAGGCGTCTTTCAATACAGTTTTAAATGCAACCCTTGCAAGAACACTATATGGATATTTGCTGCTCTCTCCCGCGCCAAAACCGGTTAAAATAACAAAGGGTACCTGATATTTGCTCTTTTTATGCAATTCAAGCAACACTCTGGCAAAATCAGAAAACAAAGTCACCGGTTTATTGGTTATTTTCACTCCCAGGGTCACAATGACAGCGTCAGCATGTTGCAGCGCCCTCTTTAAATCCTCGCTTTTTGTGGCATCTCCCTTGATGGCCACAAAATCCGGACCTGCGGGCAAATGAATCTCGGAACGCGAAAGGGCTGTAACTTTGTGACCGCGTTGCAGGGCCCTTTTCACTGTTTCTAAACCCACTCCCGCTGAAGCACCGATTACTGAAATATTCATTTGCCGGTTGTGTTTTTTCAAAATTACTACAATAATTTAAAGTTGCATCAGGTAAAATGTCAAATAATATGATCAAATGTCTGATTCATAGTTAATAAATTGACAGCAAGCCGAATTCAGGACGTATGCATCAGTAAGAAAATCATTCCTGCTATACTGATTGGCACGGGTGTCGTATGATATCACTTATTTCGGAATAAATGTCATGGATTTATTCTTTAACTTTCCGGAAAATAGACAAATTAATGACGACCGGCTGATGAAGCAGGCAAAAACATATATTGATCAATTCCTGACATAAACAAGATAGTAAAATGAATTTCAATTAATTGTACATGAAAAAAAGACCAATTGCATGGATTCGGTTTTTTCCCTCAG
>JAXDCR010000227.1:0-7433 GCA_034677845.1 Bacteroidales bacterium
CTTGGAGCCCCTGGCCCCTGAGTCCAGCATCATGTAAACGGCATTAAAGCCTTGCTTGTCAGATGAGAGGCTTTTCATCAGGGTCTTTGTCAGCTTTGCGTTGGTGTGGGTCCAGATATCGATGATCTGGTTATACCTTTCGTTATTTGTGATGAAGCCCATGTTGTAATTGTTCATCACCTCGTCAACCTCCTTGTATCCTTCACTGACAAGCTCCTCTTTCTGTTCAGGCACGATCACGTCGTCGAGGTTGAAGGAAAGCCCGCCTTTGAAGGCCATCTGGAAGCCCAGATCCTTTATGTCGTCGAGGAACTTTGCTGTTTTGCTGGTTCCTGTCTTTTTCAGCACGTTGCTGATGATCTCCCTGAGCGACTTCTTTGTCAGAACCTCGTTTATGTATCCAACCTCCTTAGGAACCAATTCATTGAATATCACCCTGCCGACTGTAGTCTCGATCAGCTTCTTTACGGGAGTGCCCGATTCATAATCCGTTATGCGCACTTTGATCGTGGCATGAAGGTCGACACGCTTTTCGTTATAGGCAATGGTAACCTCCTCCGGCGAGTAGAATGTCAAACCTTCTCCTTTGACGGGATGTTCAGGTGTGCTTTTACGTGCTTTTGTCGTGTAATACAGGCCAAGAACCATATCCTGCGAGGGAACGCAGATCGGCGCACCGTTTGCGGGATTGAGAATGTTATGGGAGGCCAGCATCAGTATTTGTGCCTCGAGGATGGCTGCATTGCCCAGTGGCAGGTGAACGGCCATCTGGTCGCCGTCGAAGTCAGCGTTAAATGCGGTGCAGACAAGCGGATGCAGCTGGATGGCTTTGCCTTCAATAAGCTTGGGCTGGAATGCCTGGATACCCAGCCGGTGCAGCGTGGGAGCCCGGTTCAGCAGCACAGGATGACCTTTCAGCACATTTTCCAGTATGTCCCATACTACCGGGTCTTTACGGTCAACAATTTTCTTGGCTGATTTGACGGTTTTCACAATACCCCTTTCGATAAGCTTGCGTATGATGAAAGGCTTGTACAGTTCTGCCGCCATGTCTTTCGGAAGGCCCGTTTCATGCAGTTGCAATTCCGGGCCCACCACGATCACCGACCTGGCCGAGTAGTCAACCCTTTTACCCAGCAGGTTCTGGCGGAACCGTCCCTGTTTACCCTTGAGGCTGTCGCTTAGTGATTTAAGGGGCCTGTTCGCATCTGTCTTGACCGCATTGGATTTCCTTGAATTGTCAAAAAGGGAGTCGACAGCTTCCTGCAGCATGCGCTTCTCGTTGCGCAGGATGACCTCGGGAGCCTTTATCTCGATAAGCCTCTTGAGGCGGTTGTTGCGGATGATGACCCTGCGGTAAAGGTCGTTCAGGTCTGAGGTGGCAAACCTGCCTCCGTCAAGGGGCACCAGAGGTCTGAGTTCGGGCGGTATGACCGGGATGACCTTGAGAATCATCCATTCCGGATGGTTAATGCCCTTGGAAGCCCTGAAGGCTTCAACAACCTGCAGTCTCTTGAGCGCTTCGTTTTTGCGTTGCTGGGAGGTTTCCGTACTGGCCTTGTGACGGAGATCGTAAGAGAGATTATCCAGGTCAAGACGCTGAAGGATGTCATACAGCGCCTGCGCACCCATGTTGACGACGAATTTGTCCGGATGGCTGTCGTCAAGCAGCTGGTTTTCCTTCGGCACCGATTCCATCAGGTCGAGGTATTCCTCTTCTGTGAGGAAGTCAAGAAACTGAACCCCGTCAGCGGCCTTAATGCCCGGATTGACAACAACATAACGCTCATAGTATATGATGCTGTCGAGTTTCTTTGTCGGAAGTCCCAGCAAATAACCTATTTTGTTCGGCAGGGTACGGAAATACCATATATGGGCAACGGGTACCACCAGTGAAATGTGTCCCATCCTCTCACGACGCACTTTCTTTTCGGTGACTTCCACACCACACCGGTCACAGACGATACCCTTATACCGGATCCTTTTATACTTTCCGCAATGACATTCATAATCCTTCACGGGACCGAAGATCCGTTCGCAAAAAAGTCCGTCCCTTTCGGGTTTGTAAGTCCGGTAGTTTATGGTTTCGGGCTTGAGCACTTCACCGCTTGACCTTTCCAGAATTTCTTCAGGCGATGCAAGGCTGATCGAAATTTTGGAAAAGCCAGATTTTGCTTTGTTATCCCTTCTGAATGACATATTGTGATTATGGTTTAATTACTTGTTAACATTAATCATAAAGCATCATAACCGGGATCAGACCAGGTTGATGCTCAGGCCCAGTCCCCTCAGCTCGTGCAACAGCACGTTCAGCGACTCAGGGATGCCAGGCACCGGCAGGGGTTCTCCCTTTACGATTGATTCATAAGCCTTGGCTCTTCCGACCACATCATCCGATTTTATTGTCAGTATCTCCTGCAGAATGTGCGCTGCGCCAAAAGCTTCCAATGCCCAGACCTCCATTTCCCCGAAGCGCTGGCCTCCGAACTGGGCCTTGCCGCCAAGGGGCTGCTGGGTGATCAGGGAGTAGGGGCCGATTGAACGGGCATGCATTTTATCGTCTACCATGTGACCCAGCTTGATCATATAAATGACACCGACAGTGGCGGGCTGGTCGAAGCGCTCTCCCGTTCCTCCGTCATACAGGTATGTTTTGCCGAATTTCGGAAGACCGGCTTTTTCTGTGTATTCATTTATCTGGCTGATGGATGCACCGTCGAAAATCGGAGAGTCGAACTTTACACCCAGCTTGCGCCCTGCCCATCCGAGAACAGTTTCGTATATCTGTCCCAAATTCATCCGTGATGGCACGCCCAGCGGGTTCAACACGATGTCAACAGGGGTTCCGTCTTCCAGAAAGGGCATATCCTCCATCCGCACGATCTTCGAGATGATGCCTTTGTTGCCATGGCGTCCGGCCATCTTGTCCCCCACTTTTATCTTTCTTTTCTGGGCAACATAAACCTTGGCCAGCTGAATGATACCGGCAGGCAGTTCATCGCCGATTGTGATGCTGTACTTCTTCCGCTTGTAGATGGCGTCAATCTCCTTAAATTTAATTATATAATTGTGTATCAGCGTCTTTATCAGCTCATTCTTGTCCTTGTCCGTGGTCCACTTGCCGGGATTGATGCTTTGATAGTCAATATCCTGCAACAGCTTTAGAGTGAACTTGGCTCCCCTGGGAATAATATCGACATTGTAATAATCCTTTACCCCCTGTGACGTTTTGCCGTTCACAACAATGAAAAGCTTGTCGATCAATTTGGCTTTCAGTTCATTGGAATTGCGTTCAAATTCTTCTTCAATCTTGTCCAGTATCGGCTTGGTGGAGGATTTCAGCTTCTTGTCCTTGATGGACCGTGAAAAGAGCTTCTTGTCAATGACCACCCCCTGGAGCGAAGGAGGCGCTTTGAGGGAGGCATCCTTCACATCTCCGGCCTTGTCACCGAATATGGCTCTCAGGAGCTTCTCCTCCGGTGACGGGTCTGATTCGCCCTTTGGGGTAATCTTACCTATCAGAATGTCGCCCGGATTCACTTCGGCACCGATACGGATCAGCCCGTTCTCATCCAGGTTTCGCGTAGCTTCCTCACTCACGTTCGGAATGTCGGCTGTCAGTTCCTCCAGTCCCCTTTTTGTATCCCTTACCTCGAGCAGGTATTCATCAATGTGTACTGAGGTGAACAGGTCCTCGCGCACCACTTTTTCGGAAATCACAATGGCATCCTCAAAGTTGTAGCCTTTCCAGGGCATAAAGGCCACCATCAGGTTGCGTCCAAGGGCCAACTCACCGTCGCAGGTTGAATATCCCTCTGTAAGAATCTGACCTTTTGTAACTTTCTGTCCCTTCTTCACAATAGGCTTCAGGTTGATGCAGGTGTTCTGGTTTGTTTTTCTGTATTTAAGAAGCTTGTATCGGCTAACGTCGCTGTCAAAGCGGACAAATTTCTCTTCCTCCGTCATGGCATACCGAATAACAATCTCGTTTGAATCGACGTATTCGACAACACCGTCGGCTTCGGCGATCACAAGGAAGCGGGAGTCACGGACCACTTCATGTTCAATGCCGGTGCCCACTATTGGAGCTTCGGGGTTGATCAGGGGTACAGCCTGGCGCATCATGTTGGATCCCATCAGTGCCCTGTTGGCATCGTCATGCTCAAGGAAAGGTATCAGCGAAGCAGCGATGGATGCAATCTGATTCGGTGCAACGTCCATCATGTCAACGCTTTTAGCATCGGCCAGCGGAAAATCACCATTATAGCGCGCTTTCACCTTCGGGTTCTCGAATGCGCCCTCCTGGTTAATGGGAGCATTGGCCTGGGCGATCACCTTGGCTTCCTCCTCTTCCGCGCTCAGCCACACGACACCTTCGTTACTCTGGTCAACCACGCCTTTCTTCACTTTGCGATAGGGAGTCTCAATGAAGCCCAGGGAGTTGATCTTTGCGTACACGCAGAGTGAGGATATCAGGCCGATGTTCGGGCCTTCCGGCGTTTCAATGGGACAAAGGCGACCGTAATGTGTGTAGTGCACGTCGCGCACCTCGAAACCGGCCCGTTCCCGTGAAAGACCGCCGGGACCCAGCGCAGACATTCTGCGTTTATGGGTGATCTCCGCGAGCGGGTTGGTCTGGTCCATGAATTGTGACAGCTGGTTGGTGCCAAAAAACGAGTTAATCACAGAAGACAGGGTTTTTGAATTGATCAGGTCAATGGGTGTGAATACCTCGTTGTCGCGAACATTCATTCTTTCCCGGATGGTCCTTGCCATTCGTGTCAGACCCACTCCGAACTGCGCTGCCAGCTGCTCACCAACGGTTTTCACCCTCCTGTTGCTCAGGTGGTCTATGTCATCGACGTCAGCCTTGGAGTTGATCAGCTCGATGAGGTATTTGATGATACGGATGATATCTTCCTTGGTAAGAACCTTCACGTCCATACTGGTGTCGAGAAGAAGTTTCTTGTTGATCCGGTATCTTCCCACCTCTCCCAGGTCATACCGCTTGTCTGAAAAGAAAAGTTTGTCAATGACGTCCCTGGCCGTGGCCTCGTCAGGCGGTTCGCTGTTCCTCAGCTGTCTGTAAATATGCAGCACAGCCTCCTTTTCAGAGTTGCACGGATCTTTCTGCAGTGTGTTGTAGATGATCTCAAAATCGTTCAGATTCTGACCTTCCTTATGCAATAAAATTGTCTTTGCCCCGGAGTCGATTATAGGGTCAATGTGCTCATCGAGCAGGATGGTTTCCCTGTCAATAATGATCTCGTTTCGTTCGATGGATACAACTTCCCCGGTATCCTCATCGACAAAGTCCTCGACCCACGACTTCAGAACCCTTGCCGCCAGCTTCCGGCCGATCAGTTTTTTAAGCGCTGTCTTTGAAACCTTAATTTCGTCAGCAAGGTCGAAAATCTCCAGGATTTCCTTGTCGCTTTCGTAGCCTATGGCCCTCAGAAGGGTTGTCACGGGAAGCTTCTTCTTCCGGTCAATATAGGCGTACATGACGTTGTTTATATCGGTGGCGAATTCGATCCATGATCCCTTGAAGGGAATGATCCTGGCTGAATAAAGTTTCGTGCCGTTTGCATGAATGCTCTGTCCGAAGAAAACGCCAGGGGACCTGTGCAACTGCGACACGACGACCCGTTCAGCACCGTTGATCACAAAAAGGCCTCTCTCGGTCATATACGGAAT
Source organism: Bacteroidales bacterium (assembly GCA_034677845.1). Classification (GTDB taxonomy): domain Bacteria; phylum Bacteroidota; class Bacteroidia; order Bacteroidales; family UBA10428; genus UBA5072. Next base: position 5,698 of record JAXDCR010000227.1, read on the forward strand.
GGTGCCCAGGTACACATCCTGAATGACCGTGTCAAAATCCTCATGCTCCGGATCAGTACAGTAAAGTTTCAGCTTGGCTTTCAGCGGCACACTGTATGTGAGGCCCCTTTCGATGCACTCTTCAATGGAATACCTCGGAGGGTCAATGAAGTAATCGAGGAATTCCAGGATGAAGTTATTCCGCGTGTCCGTAATGGGAAAATTTTCCTGGAAGACCTTGTATAATCCTTCATTTTTCCTGTTTTCGGGAGTGGTTTCCAGCTGGAAAAAGTCACGGAAAGACTTAAGCTGGATCTCCAGAAAATCCGGATAGGGCATCTGGTTCTTTGTACGGGCAAAATTAATACGTGGAGAATGTATATTGGTCATTATGTTAAAATTAAATAGTTGAGCTTCAGTTAAAAGAAATGACAAAAAGGTTTAATTCCGATCTGGCGGAATTAAACCTGTAAGTTATCATCACCAAGGTCAACTTTATTTAAGTTCAACGTCGGCTCCAGCTTCAGCAAGTTGAGATTTAATGGATTCTGCTTCTTCTTTTGAAAGGTTCTCTTTTATGGCAACAGGTGACTTGTCAACCAGTTCCTTGGCTTCCTTTAGCCCAAGGTTGGTAATGTCCTTAACCAGTTTCACTATCTGCAGCTTGGCACCGCCCGGATGGTTCATCATCACCGTGTAGGTCTTCTTTTCCTCAGCCTGAGCACCTTCTGCGCCTGAGGCGGAGGGACCTGCAACGGCAACTGCAGCAGCAGCGGGTTCTATTCCATATTCTTCTTTCAGTATCTTGGCCAGTTCGCTTACTTCTTTAACCGTCAAGTTAACCAATTGATCCGCGAAAGCTTTCAAATCTGCCATTTTAATAAAATATTAATTGTTTATAAAATTATTCTTTTTCACTTAGTGTTTTAACTATACCAGCCAGCTTGTTCTGACCTGACTGCAGGGCGGAAAGAACGTTCCGGACGGGCGACTGCAGCAGCAGCACCAGGTCACCGATCAGTTCTTCCTTAGACTTGATACCTGACAACACATCGAGCTGATGGTCGCCAATGTAAATGGATTCTTCCACGTAAGCTGCCTTGAGCAGAGGTTTCGGATAAGTTTTACGGAACTCCTTTATCAGTTTGGCCGGCACATTGTTGGCGCCGGTGAACATGATTGACGTTGACTTTTCAAGTGAATCGTACAAGTTGTCGAATTTACCTTCAAACCTGTTCAAAGCCTTCTTAAGCAGGGTATTCTTAACCACGACAAGTTTGATGTCCTTTTCAAAGCAGCTCCTTCTTAGCTTGCTGGTGGTTTCGGCGTCGAGATCCGAAATATCAGTAAGGTAGAAGTGCCTGGCATTGCCAATGGCTACCGCGAGTTCATCAATAATCCTGTTTTTATCTTCCCTATTCATACTGTAATTAGTCTTAGATTATTCGTCGAATGTCTTGGTATCGACTTTGATACCAGGGCTCATCGTACTGGAAAGATAGATGCTGCGGAGGTAGGTGCCTTTTGCCGAGGATGGTTTCAGCTTTATCAGCGTGCGCAGGAATTCCCTGGCATTGTCAACCAGCTTTTCGGCCGTAAAAGAAACCTTTCCGATTGAAGTATGCACGATACCGGCTTTGTCAACCTTGAAATCGATCTTGCCCTGCTTTACTTCCTGCACTGCCTTGCCTATGTCCATGGTCACGGTACCGCTTTTGGGATTGGGCATCAATCCCCTTGGTCCCAGTATCTTGCCC
>JAXDCR010000228.1:0-4816 GCA_034677845.1 Bacteroidales bacterium
GAAGTGATCATTTCATCGCCGGATCAGGTCAGCTACAGTGCGGAGGACGAACTGGAGGCAACCGTCAGAATAAAGGAAGAGGGAAATGTGACCGTCACCTCGCTGAGCGGGAAATGGAAGGTGATAAACGGCGAGGATTATCTGTCCGTGAATGCCAGCACGCTCATCGAAGGCACTCAGACAATCTGGGGATGGGATGATGACATGGGATGGATCCTTGCAGCCACAACCCCTTTCAGCGTCGAGGACCCTGTTGAAAGCCCCATGGATTTCAATGTGGCGGAGGCTGTAGTATCATACGGGGCTGTACTGGGATCAACCGTGCCCTCCCCTTACGGCAACGTCACGTACAAATGGACACTGCTGCTGGTTGCCGGCTGACCCTCAGATGATCGCTGTGATTATCTCTACGTATGCATATTAATTCCAGGTCGGAAGGAATGAATAGCTCCTGCCGTAATACATCATCTGCCCGATGTAGTCATCCGGATAGCTGATGCGTACGTCAACGATCTCACCGTTCTTTTCCACCGCTTCATATAAGGGATTTATAAAACCGCCATAGGGGGCACGGTTGAGCCTGCGGTTCCTTTCCAGCATCTCGGCATGCAATGCCCTGTCGAAACGGATGCCATAATTCTCCACCAGGTCCCTGCCGGCTTCGTAGTCACCTTCAGACTTTATGCGCTGCACCTCTGCCAGCAGTTCACCCATCAGCTGCCGCAGTTTTTCAAAGTCATTGATCCGGCAATAGGTCTTGCCGTCGTTCCGGAAGATTTCAATGACATTATCAGCCTTGCCTTTTTCATAGCACCAGCGCGCAATAAGCTGCCTGCTGCGCATGTGCGCCTGTTCAATGTCTCTGCCTTCCTCAATCCTCACCAGTTGTGTCATCAGTCCGTTCCGGATAAATACCATATATTCAGCTTTCGCTGCATCCGCATTCGGAAGCAGACCCAGCTCAATCATCTTCGGATCGGCAATATAATAGAGTGAAAACAGTTCCGCACGGGTCTCCTCGAGGGCAGAGGAATAGTTCTTCAGCTCATCGCCGCTCACCCCGGGAAGCAGCTGGCCCGATCCGTGACCCAGGCATTCATGCAGGTCAACCTGTATGTTGCCTGCCAGATAGCCATATTTTCTGATAAGGTCAATCTCTTCCTGACCCGAGGCAAATTCTTCCAGGAATCCGTCACCCAGTCCCGCCTGGTCGTAAGCATAGGTTATATTTTCAATTGTGACTGATTTTGAGCCGTGATTCTTCCTGATCCAGTCCGCATTAGGCAGGTTGATCCCTATCGGGGTTGCCGGGTAGCAATCCCCTCCCAGTATGGCTGCCGTGATTACCTTGGCGGTAACCCCTTTAACCTCTTTTTTTCTGAACCGGTCATCAATGGGGGAGTTTTCCTCAAACCATTGCGCGTTGGCGCTGATGATTTCCGTTCTACGGGTGGCGGCCGTGTCCTTGAAATTGACCATGGCTTCCCATGTTGCCTTCATTCCCAGAGGATCTTCATAGGTCTCGATGAAACCGTTTATGAAATCAATTCTGGAATCAAGGTCCTTTACCCACAGCACGCTGTACTCGTCAAAGGCCTTCAGGTCACCTGTCCTGTAATATTCGACAAGTTTTTCGATGACGGCGCGCTGAGTCGGATTTTCGGCCACAAGGGCAGCTTTTTCAAGCCAGTAGATGATCTGCGCAATGGCTTCACCGTACATGCCGTTTAATGAATACACCTTTTCCGTGATGTCACCGTTTTCCCTGACAAGTTTTGAATTCAACCCATAAGAAATGGGAGTCGTGTCACCTTTGACCTTCATCTTTTCGTAAAAATTCACTGCCTCCGTTTCAGTGACATCTTCATAGAAATTGACGGCGGAATTGGTCACAAGGTCCTTCTCCGTGTCAAGCGACACTTTCTTGGGAAGGATATCCGCCTCGAACATGACCGGTGTAATTATTTCCAGCAGATCCTCAACCGACTCACCGGGTCGCAAAGGCAGGGTTGTCGTATCAGACTGACGTACCAGTCCCGCAAAATATTCCCGGGAGAAGCCCGGAACGAATTTATCAGATGAGTAATGATGATAGATGCCGTTTGAGAAGAAAACCCGTTTCATGTACACCACGAAATTGCCGAATTCTTCGGATTCTCTGTCACCGGTATAACTGTCGTAAATTGTTTCCAGCGTCCGCCGGATGGCCAGATTGTATTTGCCGTTCTGGTCAAATATGATGTCGCGGCCGCAGAGGGCGGCCTGGCTCAGGTAGTAAACCAGCTTCTTCTGTTTAAGGTCAAGTTGTTCAAAACCAGGTACCTGGTACCTCATTATTTTAATGTCGGCAAACTGCTCGACCAGGAATTTGAACCCCGTGCCCTCGGTTCCTTCGTTCTTTTTTGCACAGGACGACAGTAATCCGATTATCATGGCTGCTGTAAAAATAAAATGGATTTTTTTCATGAATGCAGTTTTATTTGAGTGTGGCAAAAATAGGCATATCCGGCGTTTAATGCAAGGATGCGTTGCAGGTTATCTCCGATAATCCCCCGTCCCCCGCCCTTCGGCACCGGTGATTTTTTGCACTGCGGGTTGCGTCCGACTGCCTAAACCTGTGACCAGGACAGCGGAGTGAGGAATATCCTTCTGATGTTGCTCACTATATTGGCATATTCGGGCTTTGCGCGCAGCGTAGCCCACTCTTGGCTCTGGTTGAACCGGCTCCATACAGTGTCCCTGCTGGCCATATCAGGAAGGCTCATCATGTATATGAGCGCCGGCATGTACTGTCCCGCCAGTATCTTTCCGAAGAAGACAGGGTGCATGCCTTTGGAAAGGAACAGGTCAATTTCTTCCCTGTCGAACATTTCGACTTTTTTCAGATGCGCAAATTCATTATGCCCCTCGTATATCCTAAGTTCAAACAGGCCACGGTTATCAGCCGGAGGAAGTGTGATGGCCGGCAACCTGTCAAAGGCCTCCATCAGGAATGTCTCGTACCTGAGATAGACGGTTGATGAAGGCGGTATTTCAGCATAGCTTTTCGATGCCTTCAGGTACACCTCATCCGTCAGCATCGCCTTCTGTACATTGAAATAGGCAGCCGGTGAAGGATATGCGATCAGGGTATACACCTTGACCGGTTCTTCCAGGCTGTACTCATCAAATGCGCCAACGGTGGCCTTGTATCTTTTGAGGAAGGGGATGAGGGCGTCTTTGTAATACTGTTCCAGCAATGCCTTGGCGTTGGAAGCCCTTGAAATATGGTATATCCTCAGTTCATAAAGGCTTTTTTCAGCCGCCTGCGACGGCTGCATGGCGGATGCGGGGAAGGATGCGGCAACCCCTGCGGCTGCGGCAGCTCCCTTAAGGAATGTTCTTCTTTTCATTTGATGTGGTATTTAAGGATGAATAAAGCAATTAATATGGTCGTATCCATGTCAGACGTGATTTTTCATTCACCGGGGGTGACGGCAAGCACTTTGTAGGAATGAGCTTTGATTTCAAATTCATAGGTGACGGTCTGCTGCCTGACCCTGCCCCAGACAACACCCTGAAAACCGGCTGCCGGCGGCGAAGCAACGAGCGCCTCTCCGGTGAGAAGATCATTTACCTGGCTGACAGGCTGACTGACGACCAGCTTAACCCTCACCGGCTCATCCAGAAATGACTCAACGATGCAAGTGCCATTGTCATATTCAAAAAGCGACACTTTTGAAGGCCCCTCCAGCCGCATCTTCATATCCTGCGATGCCACAGTCCTTATCCGGTTGAGCACAGCGGCGGGCAGGCTGTACAAATCACTGAAATTTTCCGGTATCGTAAGAACGAACAGGTATCCTTTCGAATACTGGGCCTGATGAAGCATCGGCCATCCGGAAGCGCCGCTGACTGCTGAAATGTCCTCCCATGAATCGTTAGTGAGATATTCAATCTGCGGAATCAGAATATCAGTATCGGAATTCGACCGTCCGCCGAATCCTGCTGAAAAACTCCTTACAAGGGCCTTCCTGCCATTGCAGCGCAGTTCAGCAATGTCTTCAATGCCTTTGCCCTGCAAAGCCTGCAGCAATCCTGAGGTTATCATCACGTTCCTTCCCGACCTCAGGCGACCTTTGATCCTGTCAACGATAAGGCTGTCGTATCTGGCTGATTCCGTCAGCAGGATCATCTGATCCTCCTTAGGAAATTCGGGCACCAGGTCTATGGGCATCCCGATCATGCCCAGGTAATTCTGCAGGAAGTCCTCACCGGTTGCATGGTAAGGCCTGTAGCTTTTAATGCCCACCGGCTTCCCCAGCTCATCCAGGAAATCATCAACCTGTCTGAGGGCATATCCTGCCACACCCGCCCACGTTACAGACTTCAGTGCCTCCCCTCCGCCGGACTGCGCCGCTTTCATCATGGCATCAAAATCGAAGCTTGTGCCGCTGCCCTGCCAGCTGCCACGCGTGGAGACATTGACGGCATTCTGCAGCTGCCTCAGGTCAAAAAGGGTGATCTCAGGGGCACCTGCAAATGCCGTAAGCCACAGTTGTTCAGCATAGCGGTCGGCATATATTGCCCCGCCGGTATCGATCCATCCCCCTCCGTTTCTGGCGGGAGCGATATTCTCGAAGTAGCGGAAGATCAGGTAGCTCTCATATTGCTGCAGGTGCTGGGTGGAGAGCACCGGATCACGGGTCTCTGTGCCGGTGTAAAGCCCGTCGAATATGCCGGGTTCAGTCTCCAGGTTAAAGCCCAGACCCTGGAAATGCTCATACCAGTTCGGATACTTAATGACGATCTTCACAGAGGGATTTATTTTTCTGGC
>JAXDCR010000229.1:0-6804 GCA_034677845.1 Bacteroidales bacterium
AGTGTCCGGGCAATGACCTCGGACCATGTGGCAATGTCATGCCTTGTGTAACCGACAACGGTAGGTTTGCCGGTGGTACCGGAAGAAGCGTGAAGGCGCACAATCTCACTCATGGGAACGGCAAAAAGTCCGAACGGATAGTTATCCCTGAGATCCTGCTTTGTGGTGAAGGGAAGCTTGCCAATGTCATCGATGCCGCTGATGCTTTCGACACCCATCCCCCTTTCCTGCATTTTCTGTCTGTAATACGGTACGTTGAAATACACCCTTTCTACAGTGTCCCTGAGCCTTTCACCCTGGACCTTTCTCAGCTCCTGCCTGCTCATGCATTCGAAATGCCTGTTCCAGATATCCATTGCTGTATCCTGTTCTGTTTTGCAGATTTAATTATTTGGCTTTCAGTGTCAGATCTGATACAGGTCGCTTGCCTTTATCAGCTCCATCTCATGCTCCTTGAGTGTTTTAATGGCCTGCCCGTTGTTAGTGCAGCGGAGCACGATGATCGACTTCTTGCCTGTTGAAAATGCATATGTGTATTCTATGCTGATGTCAACGTCTGAAAGGACCTTCAGCACTTTTGCATAATATTTTGCCTCGTTGGGGGCTCCGATTGAGATCACCTCTGTAAGGTTGACCGTGAATGACCTGCTTTTAAGAATATCCCTTGCCCTTGGGGGGTCTGAGACGATCATGCGCAGGATCCCGAATTCAGAAGTGTCTGCAATGCTGAGGGCCTTTATTCTGATATCTTCCTCTCCCAGGGCTTCCAGGACTTCCGTAAGCCTCCCCGACTTGTTTTCGAGGAAAACGGACAATTGATGGATGATCATGGTATTTGGGTTTAGTCAGGTAATTTCGACGTTCGAATATAAGCAAAAGCACAGGATTACCGAAAACATAGGCTGCAACATTATTTTTCTATCCTGACGCGGGCATCCACCACGCATATCTCTTTCTCATTGCCGATCAGCGGATTCAGGTCCATTTCCTTGATTTCCACCGCAAATCTCAGGAGACTGGACAACCTGACTATTATTTCGGCAAATCTGTTTTCATTGATACCTGGTTTGCCCCTGGTACCCTTGATGATCCTGTAACTTTTAAGGCTCCTTATCATTGAATAGGCCTCGTCAAAGGTCAGTGGCGCGAGTCCCGATGACGCATCCCCGAGAACCTCCACAAAGATACCTCCCAGGCCGCACAATATGACATGCCCGAAATGAGGTTCCTCATATTTGGCGCCTATAAACAGTTCCGTACCTGACAGCATGGGCTGCAGCAACACGGCATGTACATCGTGTATCTGCATCATCCTTCTGAATTCTGCCAGAAGATGTGTCCTGGATCTGATGTTCAGGGTGACACCCCCAACGTCTGACTTGTGAACGGGACCGATGACCTTGATGACAAGCGGATAGCCAATCTCTTCCGCCAGCATCAGCAGGCCCTTTTCGTCAGAAGCGGTTCCTTCCCTTACCATGGGTATTCCGGCAGCGGCAAGCAGTTCCTGGATCGTGGCGGGTTGGGCATAACCCGCCGGAACCCTGTCGATGATGCGCCTGATCCTGGCCACGTCCACCCTTTCCAGGAATATCTTTTCCCCGGCAGGATAAGGAGTGTTGAAAACTTTGGAAAGGGCTCTCCCGAGCGCCACTTCATCCGGAAAATTGACATGTCCCTTACCGAGAAAATACTCAAGCTCCGCATGGGTGCTTGTGATGGATGGCAGGATCGGGTAAACGGGTTTGATGCAGCTTCTGATTTTTTCATCCAGCAGGTCGTATATGTCCTTAATGTCAACAAGGCCGTTGCTGCCAAAAATGACAATCATGCCATCGATGAAAGGCAGTTCTTTATCGGCAAACTCCATGACCCTGTCCAGCTGATCCTTTGTGGCCGTTGCCAGCAGGTCCACCGGGTTGTCAGCGGCAGCTCCCGGATTCATCATGGACAGCAACTGGGTTCGTGCTTCGCCTTCAATCCTTGGAATAATCATTCCGCCGGATGCCAGAGCATCGGTAAGCATCACGGCGGGTCCGCCGGCATGCGTGATAATGGCAAGGTTTCTGCCCTGCAAAGGTTTATGTGTGAAGACCGAAGCCACCGTTGTCAGTTCTTCCCGGCCGAAACACCTTACGATGCCTGCCTTGCGGAACAGGGCTTCAACGGCTGCATCAGAAGAGACCATGGCGCCGGTGTGCGAGGACGCGGCACGGCTCCCGGCATCGGTTGAACCGGCCTTTATGGCCGCTATCCGGCATCCCTTGCGGATGAGCGATGAGGCATGATCCAGCAGCTTGTCCGGATCACGGATGCTTTCCACGTACAACAGCTTGATAGAGGCACTCGTTTCAGGGTCGTAGGTCTGGTCCCAGTATTCCAGCACTTCTTCAATGCCGTTTTGCGCGCTGTTGCCCACCGAAAATATGGAGGAAAAGGTGAGGCCCTTGGGAAGAGCTGATTCTATGATAAAGACGGCTGTGGCACCGGATCCTGAAACAAAATCGCATCCCCTGGCATCCAGCCTGGGTACCGGTGTCGTGAAAACGCCACTGTAAACCGGGGTTATCACGCCGATGCAATTGGGACCGATAAGGCAGGAGCCGGACTCTTCCATAATCCCGGCGATCTCTTTTTCAAGCCGCTGCCCTTCAGGCCCTTCCTCGCTGAAGTTGGCCGAAAGGATGATGAATGCCCTGGTGCCTTTGGTATCGACCAGTTCCCGGACGATGTCCCTGCAAAGTTTTGCAGCAACAGCCAGGATAGCAAGCTCGACATCTGCAGGCAGTTCACTGACAGACCGGCAGGCACGGATGCCCTGCACGACCTCATCATGGGGGTTTACAACATACAGGCTGCCCCTGAAGCCTCCCGCCACAATGTTCTGGATGATCTTGCCGCCCGGCTTCCGCAGGTTGTTGGAACCGCCAATGATGGCAATGCTTTCCGGAGATATCAGCTGTCTGTTGATCATAACAGGGTTTTTGTCTGTTGTTACGAACAATGTGAACGTGTGCTGTTACAAATATATAAGATATAATTTTTTTAATTCCTGAGTAAAGGCATATAATACGATTGTCAGATTTGAAGGGATATTTTCCATCACCGTTTCGCCTGATGCATCCCATCATTTTCATTTCATCTGCCTTATATTTGCATTTGAGAAAAACCATGAACCATTCTATGCTCCCGTAAGACCGCAATCCATAAAATCACATCCATGAAAGATCAATACCGCTTTGAAACCCTGCAGGTGCACGCAGGTCAGCAACCGGATCTGTCAACCCGGTCAAGGGCCGTGCCCGTTTACCAGACAAGCTCATATTTATTCGACAGCTCCGAACATGCCGCCAGGCTTTTCGAGCTTAAGGAGCCCGGAAATATATATACGAGGATCATGAATCCCACCACCGATGTCTTTGAAAAACGGATGGCAGCCCTGGAAGACGGCATCGGAGCGCTGGCAACCTCCTCAGGCCATGCTGCCCAGTTCCTGGCGCTGAGCAATATAATGACTCAGGGTGACAACATAGTCTCCTCCACTTACCTGTACGGCGGCACCTTCAACCAGTTCAAGGTGCAGTTCAGGAACCTCGGGTTCCAGGTGCGCTTTGCCGAAGGCGACGATCCGAAAGCATATGCACGGCTCGTGGATGAAAAGACAAGGGCAATCTATGTCGAGACAATCGGGAATCCCCGTTTCAATATACCGGATTTCGACGCCCTGGCGGAGATTGCCGCGCATCATAAAATACCCCTGATTGTCGACAATACCTTCGGGGGGGCAGGCTTTTTCTTCAGGCCCTTTGATCACGGCGCCGCCGTGGTTACCGAATCAGCTACCAAATGGATAGGGGGGCACGGCACCAGCATCGGCGGGGTCATTGTCGACTCCGGCCGTTTTAACTGGGGAAACGGCAAATTCCCGCAGTTCACGGAACCTTCGGAAGGCTATCACGGACTGAAGTTCTGGGAGACCTTCGGCGAAGGCAGTCCCTCCGGTAACGTGGCATTCATCCTCAGGGCGAGGGTGGAAGGCCTGCGTGACTACGGCATGTGCCTGAGTCCCTTTAACGCCTTCCTGTTGCTGCAAGGTCTGGAGACCCTGTCTCTCAGGCTGGAGCGTACAGCCTCGAACGCCCTCGGACTGGCCCGGTGGCTGCAAGGCCAGTCATGGGTGGAGGAGGTATGGTACCCGGGCCTGGAAAGCAGTCCCTACCACCGCATGGCGCTTAAATATCTCAGGACTGGCTTCGGGGGTGTGCTCAGCTTCAGGGTCAGGGGGGGCAGGGAAGCTGCTGACCGGCTGGTCAATCATGTCACCCTGATCAGCCATCTGGCCAACGTGGGCGATGCCAAGACCCTCATCATCCATCCCAGCTCAACCACTCATGCACAGCTCACTACGGAGGAGCAGCTGAAAGCAGGGGCGATACCGGGACAGCTGAGGCTTTCCGTGGGCATCGAGCACCTTGAAGACCTCAAAGAAGACCTCACGCAGGCAGCCATAAAGTCATATTAGATGAAATTTTATTAATTTTAAACAGGGATGATTTGGTTCACCGAATAACAAACCCGATGACCGAATGAAAACAATTACATGCGGCAGGATTATCATCAGTTTGGTCACCCTGTTGACCTCCTTGCAGATGTCTGCCCAGCCGGTAAGCCAGTTACCCTTGAGCCAGGGTTCCTGGAAGCTGGTATGGTCAGATGAGTTTGACTACACCGGATTGCCCGATTCGACAAAATGGACATACCAGGTCGGAGGAAGCGGCTGGGGAAACCACGAAAGGCAGTATTATACAAGCAAGAGGACTGAAAACGCGCGTGTCGAGAACGGCAGGCTGATCATTGAAGCCAGGCGGGAAAATTGGGACACCATGAAGTACACCTCGGTGAGACTGGTCTCAAGAGGCAAGAGGGACTGGCTGTACGGCCGCTTCGTGATCCGCGCCAGGGTGCCTCGCGGAGTTGGCACGTGGCCCGCCATTTGGATGATGCCGGCACAAAACACCTATGGCAATGGTGGATGGCCCGATAACGGCGAGATAGACATCATGGAGCATGTGGGCTTCGACCAGGGTGTCATCCATGGCAGCACCCATACAAGGAAATACTACTGGCGTGCAGGTACCCAGCGTACGGCTACCATCAGCGTGCCTGATGCATCGGAAGTTTTTCATGATTATATTCTGGAATGGTATGCCGACCGGATCCAGGTTTATGTAGACGACAGCCTGTACTTCACGTCCCCCAACGACAACACCGGCTGGGAAGCCTGGCCCTTTGACAAGCCTTTTTATCTGATTATGAACGTGGCCGTGGGAGGCGACTGGGGGGGACAGAAAGGCATTGACGACAGCATCTGGCCGCAACGGATGGAGGTGGAGTACGTAAGGGTTTACCAGCAACAGTGACCCCCGGCCCGCCCGAAGTATTGCGTCTTTGTTATGCCAGGCCGAAAATCAGGGGAAAGCCGATCACCACAAGCAGGGTCCACCCCATATAGAGAGGCAGGTACCATGATACCCGCTTTTCGACCAGGTTGATTTCCGCATGCCTGAAATTGACCCTGAACAGGTCGACGAGAATCAGGACAAGGTTACCCAGAATCAGGAGGTTGGAACCAAGGACGGCGAGGCGGTTGGGACTGATACCAAATTCGCCCAGACGGTAAAAGATGGCCGAGAGGGCAATGCAGTCGATGACGAACGACACAATGGCAAGCAAAAGCAGTAATATCTTGTTGAACCTCTGTTCCTGATCCATGGCCGTTTCGCTGACCGAAAAGACCATCAGCGCCATGACCCCAAGCAGCATCAGGTTGAATAATAGCAGGAACTCCCGGTCGTTGTACGGGTCTTTTCCGGATATGGGAATGATGAGCAGGTAAACAACAAGAGTAAGAAGCACCAGGGGACTGAAAACGCGGGCTACGATAGGGGCGATCCGGTTCGTTTCGAAGGAGGAATTACGGATGACAAATGTGGCCACGACAGGTATGGATACCAGACCCCATATCGCAATATTGTTCGTGTAAAACGTTTCAATGTTCATATCAATAAGCTGGAACAGGCCTATCGTTATTCCGGTAAGCATTATGCCCGCGATTATGAACACAGCCATCCATACCGCCAGGTCGCCGTTATGACGGATATATTCCATCCTTTTTCCCTTGTCCCTGAAGTCGTATTGTATCCATATCAGACCGTATACGCACCACATAAGAAGCGGCAGATGCATGCATACAAGGTCGAAAGTCTGGCTTTGCGGGTTGTATGGCAACAGGTTTATAAAAACGGCAGCAGCCAGAAAAACCGTACCGGTAATCAGCACCGTCCTCCCGGCTTGCTTCACTGTCAGCAGGCTGTAAAGGGCAAGCCCGGCAAAGACGATCAGTCCCGCGTTCCGTTCATAAAAATTTTCTTCTGACATGGTCAGGTTGAAAATTGCCGGTATTTTGATCAGAAATCCCGCCGCCACGCAGGCAATGATCATGGCAGCAATATTGCGTCTGCCGGCCGCATCTGAAAAGATACCCGGCCTGCGGTAATCCAGGCGGACCTTCCAGAAAGATAACAGCTCCGAGGAAGGCAGGCTGCCATATATGCCGTTGAATGCTTTACCGAATGCCTTTCTGTCTCCCTGATACAAGCGCTCCAGTTCAGAAGGGTTGTTTATACTTTCCCTGATTTTTGTTTCCATGATGCAACAGAATGATGTTTGGGCCAGCCAATTTATGCATTCCTTACCAGAATGCATTCAATTTTGACGGGGAATAACATTTAATTGTGCAAATAG
>JAXDCR010000230.1:0-2862 GCA_034677845.1 Bacteroidales bacterium
CCTTTTTGTCTGATGTAATAGCCGGCAGAAAGACCGGCGGGACCGCCGCCAATGACAGCCGCGCGCTTGCCGGAAACAAGCGGGGGCACTTGCGGAGGTGGCAGCATACCGTGGTCACCGGCATACCTTTTCAGCATGCAGACGGATATTGCGCCATCCATGGGCTTTCTCCTGCATGGGCCCTCACAGGGGGCCGAACAGATGCGGCCGAGGGTCGAAGGCAGGATGATGTCGCGGCGCACCACTTCCAGTGCCTCTGCAGTTCTGCCTTCAGCCAGCAGCCGGTTCATCAGGGGGATGTTCATGTGGGCGGGACAGCTGATGCGGCAGGGGGCCTCGCAATCCCCTGTGTGGTCAGACAGCAGCAGCTCCAGCGCAGCTTTCCTGGCTTCCCTAACCTCATCACCGTCAACGGAGATGTCCATGCCTTCGGCAACACGGACCGCGCAGGATGGTACAAATGTGCCGTTGCGGTTATCCTTTACCAGGCATACCATGCATGTGGGTATATGATCCTCCTCACCGTCGTGGCAGAGAGTCGGTATGTCATATCCCGCCATGGATGCCGCCTGCAGCAGCAAAGTGCCCGGTGCGACCTCCAATTCCCGGCCATTGATGTGTATCTTTATCATGCTCATCTGACGGTTATGGCATCCGAGGGGCAAACCTGGCGGCAGGTGTCGCAGCGGATGCATTTTGAGGTGTCAATTTCGTGCTTTAAATGGGGAGTGAAGGCTATGGCTTCGGCGGGACAATGCTGCGAACAAAGCGTGCAACCTATGCATCTGTCATTCACCGAATAGGTGATCAGGTCCCTGCACCTGCCGGCAGGGCATTGTCCTCTGGCATGCGCCTCGTATTCATCCCTGAAATAACGGAGTGCCGACAGCACCGGATTGGGGGCCGTCTTCCCCAGTCCGCACAGGCTGCCGGCCTTTGTCATCCCTGCAAGCTTTTCCAGCTCCTCCAGGTCGGAAGACTGAGATTTGCCGGTGCACAGCCTGTTGAGTATGTCAAGCATCCTGCGTGTGCCGATGCGGCAGAAGGTGCATTTTCCGCATGACTCATGCTGGGTGAAGGAAAGAAAGTACCGCGCCATATCCACCATGCAGTCGCTTTCATCCAGCACCACCATGCCGCCGGATCCCATCATGGCACCCACTTCGTGCAGCGAATGGTAGTCGATGGGGGTGTCTGCCAGCCAGTGCGGCACGCAGCCGCCGGAAGGCCCGCCGATCTGCACCGCCTTGAGCTTTTTCCCGCCGGCAACGCCTCCGCCAATCTCCTCGACAACCTTGCGCAGGGTGATTCCCATGGGCACTTCTATCAGTCCCCCCCTGTTAATTTTTCCCGCCAGCGCGAAAACTTTGGTGCCCCTGCTCTGGTCCGTTCCCACGGAGCGGAATTTCCGGCTTCCCTCCCGCATGATATAGGGTATCTGCGCATAGGTCTCCGCATTGTTGACAAGCGTGGGATGTCCCCATAATCCCTTCTCTGCCGGAAAAGGAGGCCGTAGGCTGGGGAAGCCACGTTTCCCTTCAATGGAGGCTATCAGCGCCGTTTCCTCCCCGCAGACAAAGGCGCCGGCGCCCTCGTAAACCCTCGCTTCGAAGTCAAAGCCGCTTCCCATAATGTTTTTACCCAGCAGGTTGTTTCTGGTGCAAATTTCAATGGCTTCGCGAATGCGTTTGACGGCCAGGGGATATTCAGCCCTTATGTAGAAATAGCCCGTGCCCGCACCGGTCGCCCGTGCCGCTATCAGCATCCCCTCGATGATCCGGTAGGGATAGGATTCCAGCAACATGCGGTCCATGAAAGCCCCGGGATCGCCCTCGTCGCCGTTGCATATCAGGTACCTGACAGGGTCATGCTGACGGGCCACGGCCTCCCATTTGAGTCCCGTCGGAAATCCGGCGCCTCCCCTGCCGCGCACGCCGCTGGCCTTAATCTCGACAATCACATCGGAGGGCGACATGCCAAGCACTTTTTTAAGCGCCATGAAACCTTTGCGGGACCGGTACTCATCCAGGTCGAGGGGATTGATGACACCCCGGAACTCGGTGGCAACGGGCAGCTGGTTGCCCAGGAACATGGATATCTGTTTTTCCCTCACTCCGGCGGCGAATTTTTCAAGTCCCCCGCCCTGACTGTCGTCCTGGAGGGTTTCAAGCCTGCTCATCAGCTTGTTCCGCGTACGCAGGAAAAAGTTTGCCGGCTGGAAGCTGGCTTCGACGATCGATTTTACATCACCGGGCTGTACCTTCACGTACAGCTTGCTGCCTTTTTCCGGTGATACAACTTCCATCAGCGGCACCTGGTGGCACATGCCCACACATCCCACATGCTTGATCGTCACGTTGAGGTGGTTTTCCTCCACCGTCTTTTCGATGGCCTTTTTCACTTCCTCGCTGCCGCTGGCCACGCAGCATGATCCCAGCCCGATCCTGATCTCCCCTTCAGCCTCGCCGGGAGCTTTCCGGATGAAGGTCTTCCTGCTGCCATTGACCTTTCTTCCCCTGAAATCATCCAGCACCATGCCCGTCTGTTCGGAAGTGACATGGCCGTAGGTAATGCCATCTATCTGGACGACGGGAGCTAAGGTGCAGCATCCGAGGCAGTTCACCTTCTCGAGGGTGAACTCCCCTGACCGGTCGGTATGCCTATCCTTGCCCAGCTTAAGCTCCCTGCGGAAAGCGTCATACACGAGCAAAGAGCCTTTCACATGGCATGCCGTGCCGGTGCACACCCTGATCATATGCTTACCTGCCGGTTCAAAGCGGAACTGCGAATAAAAGCTGGCCACCCCGGTGATCTCCGCAGGAGTTATGTCGGTTGTGGCGCAGACCCTTTCAAGGGCCTCGC
>JAXDCR010000231.1:0-5457 GCA_034677845.1 Bacteroidales bacterium
TGATCATGCAAATATCCCAATTGGCAGGTTTTCTCGCAGACGTGTTGCTAGTGGCCCTATCTTTTTTCCTTTGCATGTGGCTCAAACCGGGGGTTAACACAAGCTACCTGTCAGATTATTTTCCGTCCTTCCTGTTGTTTTTGCTTATCTGGACATGGATCTCCTATTATCTTAAAAAATACAGATTTTCGGATTATGCTGAATGGAAGGATGTTGTCAGAACGGTTCTTCTGAGCAACTCAATCATTTTTCTGCTGATTACCGGTATTATGTACCTTGTACAGGTTTTCCATTATTCCCGGTTCATCGTGCTCGGAACCGTGGGAGTGTCGACAGTGGCAGAGATGATAACCGGGGCAATTGTTTTTATGGTCAGGGAAACAGGGGTAAAGCATGAAAACGGTGTCATACGTGGACTGCTAAATGGCATCAGCATGGCGCAAAAACAGAAGGTACGCATTGCCCATCTGAAAAGGTTGCCCGGAAAGGACAACCTTGAGGCAAGGATTGACTATTTAAAAAATGAGATTGGGGAAGAAGCCTTTAATTTTGTGGAACATTACGCCGCCATTGATTCTCCTGACACACTCATCATAAGCACAGTGACCCGCTTTACAATTGATGCCCAGGTTCAACCGCAGTTTGAGTGTATCCTTAACGTAAACAGGGTAAACGATATACGGTACATTAATAAGTTTTTTGAAGCTGTCAACACCAGGCTTCCTGTCGGGGGCATTTTCATCGATTTTGTCGAGACAAAGAATATGCGAAAGAAACGGATACTGAACAAATACCCGTTCGGTATCAATTACATTTATTATGCACTTGACTTCATTGTCAAAAGGGTTTTACCCAAATTTAACCTGACAAAGAAAATATATTTTTTGCTCACCCGTGGAGAAAACAGGGTGCTGTCGCAGGCTGAAACTTATGGGCGCTTATATTCTTGTGGTTTCGAAATCCTGGACGAAAAAATTATCGGCAGTAACTTGTATTTTATAGCAATCAAGGTGAAACAGCCGGCGTATCCGGAAAATCCGACCTACGGCCCACTGGTTGTTCTCGAAAGGATCGGAAAGGAAGGAAAGCCAATAAAGGTCTTCAAGATGAGAACCATGCACCCCTATGCAGAATATCTGCAGGACTATGTTTACAAAAAGGATGGACTTCAGGATGGGGGCAAATTCAAGGATGACTTCAGGGTAACCACACTTGGCAAGATTATGAGAAGTTTCTGGATAGATGAACTGCCAATGGTTATCAACCTGATCAAAGGCGATCTGAAACTATTCGGAGTGAGACCCCTGAGCAAACAATACTTTAAACTGTACTCCACTGAACTTCAGGAGCTCAGAAATAAATACAAACCAGGTCTGATACCGCCGTTTTACGTGGATTATCCAAAAACCCTGGATGAGATTATCGAATCAGAGCTCAGGTATCTGAAGGCCTATGAACGGCATCCTTTTCAGACGGACTGGATATATTTCTGGAAAGCTTTGTTCAACATTATGTTTAAAAGATACCGCAGTAAATAAACAATACCGTAATGCCGGCGTTTACCTGCTGATGAAATTCAGCACGAGGATCAGGGTTGAAATGGAAGTCAGCAACAGGGAGATTGTCGGAGTGTTGATTCTGAAAGTTTTAGTGTGAATAGGTTCAACATATACGATATCGTTGGGAAGAAGGTAAAAGCCGTCTGATGAAAGGATATCCTTTTTGGTCAGGTCAAGCCGGAAGGTATGTGTGCCGGTGCTGGCAGGTCGCAGCACAAGGACCTTTTTACGATTCCCGTAATCCGTTATGTCTCCGGCCATGCTGATTGCCTCCAGCACAGTAAGCTGGTTGTTGTAATTATTATAAGTTCCAGGCCGGTTGACCTCACCTATGACGGAAAACTTGAAAGAAACCAGTTTCACGATCACTGTCACATCTTTCAGGTACTGTCCAGCTCTTGTCCGGATAGCATTGGTGGCTTCGTTCACGGTTTTGTCTTCAACATGTATCCTCCCTAAAATCGGTATCTCGACATAACCTGAATCGCTCACGGTATAACCATTAATAAATAAACTGGTCTCGTTCTGGTAAAGATTTTGCTGGTAAGACCCGACAGTCTGGTTAATAAGGTTGCTCATCTCTTCGTTCAGGGAGTAAACTTTTATATAAAGTATATCACGGGTCTGGATTCTGTAATCCGGTCTGTTCTTGGGAAAAAAATTATCGGCTGAAACGGAATCAACATTACCCAGATAAACAAGTTGTTTGTGAGAAGTGCAGGATGTGTGCACGATCATGAAGGCAAACAGCATCAGAATGAAGCCAGGTTTTATTGACAGTTTCACCAGGGTGCGGAATAAACAGTTATAAAATGTACTGGTTATAAACCATCCGGATGCCGTCTTCAAGGCTGATTCTTTCCCTCCATCCCAGATTATGCAGCCTTTTTACGCTCAGGAGTTTCTGAAAAGTACCATCGGGTTTTGATGTATCCCATTCAATGGAACCGTCAAACCCGACTATTTTTTTGATTAACATAGCCAACTCTTTGATAGTCAAATCTTTTCCTGTTCCTATATTGATGTGGGTGTTGCGGATCTCAATCTTTGCATCCCGGGAGGTAATATGATCAACGTACTTATCGCTGACAAGATCTTTGAAATCAATATTCTCCATAATGAACACACATGCGTCTGTCATGTCATCAACATGCATGAATTCCCGCCGCGGGGCGCCGGATCCCCAAAGCTTCACTGTAACAGGGGCATCAGAGGAATGATGTCTGAAAATCCCATATTTTTCAATCTTCTCCCCAATCTCGATCTCCGTTGCCGTGCCGTCAATTCCTTCAATCGGATATTTGTTAAAATCTTTCCGGATGGCATCCCAGTTGTTTTCAATCAGACATTTGGCAATATGCATTTTGCGGATAATGGCAGGAAGCACATGCGACTTTTCAAGGTCATAGTTGTCATTCGGCCCATACAGATTGGTGGGCATGACAGAAATGAAATTTGTCCCATACTGGATGTTGTAACTTTCACACATCTTGATTCCGGCAATCTTGGCAATGGCATAAGGTTCGTTTGTATATTCAAGTGTGTCGGTCAGCAGGTATCTTTCTTTAAGGGGCTGGGGTGCCCTGGCGGGATAAATACAGGAACTGCCGAGGAAAAGGAGTTTCTTGACGCCGTTGATATAACTGGCATGGATGATGTTGCTCTGTATCATCAGGTTCTCATAGATGAACTGCCCCCGGTATACATTATTGGCATTGATGCCACCGACCCTCGCTGCGGCAAGCAGTACGTATTCTGGCTTTTCCTTTTCAAATAAATCATTGACATCCTGCTGGTTAACAAGATTCACCCCAGGGAAAGGTCTAGTAATGATATTGCTATATCCTTTTTTTATAAGGTTCCGCATGAGAGCACTTCCTACCAGGCCGGTATGCCCCGCAACGTATATTCTGCTGTTTTTCTCCATAAGGTTGATTATCAGAAAATTCAAAATACTTCCCAGGAAGAGTTTCAGGGATCAATTGCCAGGGCAAGTTAATCATTTCTTTTTTGCGAGAGAAAAATTGCCGGCGGCTTATTCAAAATAATTGAGGGTTTGGTATCCCCCCTGCTTCAGGTACACTTCCTTGTGCATTAGCTTAATATCACTGCTTACCATGTCTTTGACAAGTGCTTTCAGATCATATTCTGGTTTCCAGTTGAGCTTTGCCATGGCCTTGGAAGGGTCTCCGATGAGCAGATCGACTTCTGTCGGTCTGAAATATCGCGAGTCCACCGCAACGACCTCCTTGCCCTTTTCAAGCCTGTACTGCTTATCAGAACAGGAAATCACATATGCTTTCTCATTGACACCGGTGCCGCTGAATCCAATTTCAATGCCCACTTCGGCAAAAGCCAGCCTGACGAATTCCCTTATCTCGGTGGTGATGCCTGTTGCAATGACAAAATCCTCAGGCACCTCCTGTTGCAGGATCAGGTACATAGCCTTAACGTAATCCTTTGCATGTCCCCAGTCCCTTCTGGCCGACAGATTTCCCAGGTACAATTTGTCCTGCAGTCCCAAAGCTATCCTTGCCACAGCACGGGTGATCTTACGGGTGACAAAAGTCTCACCCCTTATGGGTGATTCGTGGTTGAACAGGATACCGTTGCAGGCGAACATTTTGTAAGCTTCTCGGTAATTCACGGTTATCCAGTAGGCATATAGCTTGGCAACGGCATAAGGACTTCTGGGATAAAAGGGGGTTTTTTCAGATTGCGGCACCTGCTGGACCAGTCCGTATAATTCACTTGTTGAAGCCTGGTAAAAACGGGTCTTTTTTTCCAGCCTGAGGATCCGGATGGCTTCAAGGATTCGCAGCGCCCCGATTCCGTCTGCATTTGCTGTGTATTCGGGCGTGTCAAAACTAACCTTGACATGGCTCATGGCAGCCAGATTGTATATTTCATCCGGACGGGTTTCCTGGATAATCCGGATCAGGTTTGTGGAATCGGTAAGGTCGCTGTAATGCAGGATAAAATTCCTGTTTTGAACATGAGGATCCAGATACAGGTGATCGATCCTTTCCGTATTGAAAAGCGAACTTCTCCTTTTGGTACCATGCACCACATATCCCTTTTTAAGCAGGAATTCAGCCAGGTAAGCCCCGTCCTGTCCGGTTATTCCCGTTATCAGAGCAACTTTTTTTTGTTCCATTATCGTTTTATTTTAAACATATATAATCATGTTTTTAAAAGTCGCATGGAAACTCCGAATTTGTGTCTTTAAAACACGAGGGGTTCATACGCTTGTTTTATCATTAAATTATTAATTATAAACTGGTTCAATAACGTATGGAGCACCCAGATAATCATTCTTAGTTACTCGCTTCGTTTGCGAGATCGCTTCGCATTGTCGTGTCAAGCATGTGACATGGGTGGTTCATGATTTATAACAAGGCCCTTTTACTCATAAAATGATATTCGCCTTTAAGTTGCGATTCCTTGGCATTTCTTATTTGATGCACCATTTCAATGGAAGGTTTGGCATCTGCAAGACCAAAGCCCCTGCCAGCCAGAATTTCTTCGTAACTTTTTGTATGGAGGTCAGTGAAACCTTCGCTGAATTCAATCTCTTCATTGTCGATGACAATGGAACGATAGGTACGCTGATTTCTCTCTTTTACATGGTCCGGAAGATCATTAAAATCCAGGCTAAGGTACCACCGGACACGGGCTTTCTCAAGTTCCATAAAACCGGAAGCTTTGTTGGGCCTGAGCATGTGGACAACCATGTGGGCGGGATCACCAAAGATCCAGGTAAGCATGTCAAAGAAGTGGATACCGATATTTGTGGTCACGCCTCCTGATTTCTGTATGTCTCCCTTCCAGGATGCATAATACCAATTCCCTCTGCTTGTAATATATGTCAGTTCTATATCGTGTTTATGGGCGCAGT
>JAXDCR010000232.1:0-15312 GCA_034677845.1 Bacteroidales bacterium
TGCAACGGAGAATGTCCGCGTAACAGGTTCTTACTGACACCTGACGGGGAAAGCGGATTGAACTACCTGTGCCGGGGATATAAATATTTCTTCAACCACTGCAAACCTTTTGTCAGTGCCGTGTCTCAGGCCTGGCAGCAGGAGCAGCGGCGTCAGCTTATGCGCAATCCCCTTTATCTTGCCAGCATAGGCCGCAATGATCCCTGTCCCTGTGGTTCCGGCATGAAGTACAAAAATTGCTGCCTCAACAGGCAGCGGTGATCAGGTGGCCAGTTTTTCTTTAAAAAAGCTCACTGTTCTCTGCCAGGCCAGCTTGGCAGCCTGCTCATTATAGCGGTCAGGATTTGTATCGTTGTTAAAGGCATGCCCTGTTCCCGGGTAGGTGTAGAAATGGTATTCAATACCCGCTTTTTTCAGGGCTTCTTCGAAGGCAGCAATGCCGGCGTTAATACCCGCATCGTTTTCAGCATAATGGGCCATTATGGAAGCCTTTATCTGGGGAACCTGTTCCGCACTCGGCTGACGGCCGTAATAAGGCACGGCTGCATCAAGCGTCGGAGACAGCACAGCAACCTGGTTTGTCATTGCCCCGCCCCAGCAAAAACCTGTACAGCCGACTTTGCCTGTTGACAACGGATGTGTTTCAAGGTATCTGACGGCTGCTACGAAGTCCTTTGTGGTTTTGTCGGCGTCAAGTTCCCGGAGCATTGAGGCCGCCCTGTCGATATCGTTATCAGGGGTTCCGCCCAGAGGAGACAGGGCGTCAGGGGCAAGTGAAAGGAATCCTTCCCGCGCCATTCGCCGGTTCACATCCTGGATGTGCGGCTGAAGGCCTCTGTTTTCATGAATGACAATGACCGCAGGGTACTTCTTTTCCGCCCTGGGCCTGGAAAGGTAGGCGCGGACGGCACCTGTTTCGCCGGGATAGGTGATGAATTCGCTGAAAAGATCGGGGTCCTGCTGATAAAATGACCCGGCCATTACCTCATGCCCTTCCAGCAGGGGAAGCAGTGAGAGTGCAGCGGCAGTGCCTCCGGCATATACAGCCAGCCTGCCCAGGAAACTGCGGCGGTCGATCCTGCCGTTCCTGTAATCGTTATACAAAGAGGTGATTTTCTGGTTCATAATAGGAGTTTATTGTGGTTGAATAATTAATTGTCAGTGGTGGATTAAAACAGGGAGTAAAAGTTAATCATTTTTTGACTATTACTAAGGGTACCTCGAATGTGAAAGAAAATAAATGTTTTGTTCATGAAAGGAGAGCCGGTGCATGACGATTTTGTATATTTATTGCATTATTATCAGGCCATCAGTCAGATGAATCCAACCACCTATCCTGAATTCATAGCCAGGTTTTATGATACGATTTATCACCGGGTGCGCGATGGCGTTGACAACACTTTCTTTATCAACCAGGCATTGGCCGCAGGAGGAAAGGTACTTGAAATAGGTGCCGGAACCGGAAGATTGTTCATGGAGGCGCTTGAAAAGGGGGTTGACATATATGCCATCGATATCAGTCCCTCCATGACGACGCTTCTAAGGTCGAAACTTCCGCCTCAACAGCACTTCCGCGTGCGTACCGGGGATGCCGTCACTATGCAATGGGAAGAACGCTTTGACCTTATCATCGCCCCTTTCAGGGTATTGTCGCATATTATTGAAACGGAAAGACAGCTTCGGCTGCTCGCAACGGTTTATGAGCACCTGAGAGAAAAAGGAAGGTTCATCTTTGACGTATTTGTCCCCGATCCCCGTTTACTTGCCAATGGAATCAAGGATCAGCCTGACTTCGATGGGGAGTATGAGCCGGGCAGGCGGCTGCGCCGGATGGTAACAAGTGAACCGGATATTGTCAACCAGCTGCTGAAGGTAACTATGAAACTGACCTGGGATGAAGGCGGAATTGAACGCAGGGAGGTATGGACCTTTCCCATGCGGTTTTTCTACCGGTATGAACTGGAGCACCTGATACGCCTTTCGCCACTCAATCTTGAAATAATATACGGCGATTACCGCCTGAACCCGCTGAATGAGGCTTCAAGAGAATTCGTCGTTGTTTGTTCCCGGTAAAACAGGCTTACATCTTATCGATTTAAGTGGTATATTTGTCATTCTCTTTTTTGCACGAATACTGAAATGATTGATCAACAAAGTGTTGCGGTTCTTGGAAGCGGAAGCTGGGCCACATCGCTTATCAAACTTATTCTGAACAACTGTCCGACGGTTAACTGGTTCATCAGGTCAAAAGAGACAATAGACCATATCCTGAAATTCAAACACAATCCCAAGTACATTACGGATATCCAGTTTGACACCGAGCGCATCCGTTTTTTCAGTTCAATCCGCGAAGCCATTGAAGCTTCCGCAATACTTGTCTTTGCAGTGCCCGCCCCTTTTCTTCAGGAGTGGCTTGATAACTATGCAGGAGGGTTCGAGGCGCACACCATCGTGTCAGCCGTCAAGGGCATTGTGCCGGGAGACAACCTCACTGTTGCGGAGTTTTTTAACAGGCATTACAATGTTCCCTTCAAGAATATTAGCATTATTTCGGGTCCCTGCCATGCGGAGGAGATAGCGCTTGAACGCCTTTCCTACCTGACGATTGCCTCCTCAACCCGTGAAAAATCGGAAAAACTTGCCAGCCTGTTTCGCTGTCGTTATGTAAGGGTCAAAATATCCACTGATATTTATGGCATTGAATATGCGGCTGTGCTTAAGAATATTGTGGCCATCGC
The DNA here is from genome assembly GCA_034677845.1 of Bacteroidales bacterium. GTDB lineage: Bacteria > Bacteroidota > Bacteroidia > Bacteroidales > UBA10428 > UBA5072. Next base: position 2,739 of record JAXDCR010000232.1, read on the forward strand.
TGCCGGTATTTGCCATGGCCTGGGTTACGGCGACAATTTTCAGGCGGTGCTGATCTCCAATGCCATGCAGGAAATCAAAAGATTCCTTGAAAAAACATACAAAAGCAAAAGGAAGCTGCTTAGTTCACCCTACCTGGGTGACGTGATGGTTACAGCTTATTCCCAGTTCAGCCGCAACCGGACTTTCGGTATGATGATCGGTAAAGGTTATTCAGTCAAATCGGCTCAGTTGGAGATGAACATGATAGCTGAAGGATATTATGCGGTTGCAAGCATCTGGGAGCTGAATAAAAAATTTAAAGTAAAAATGCCCATCGTTGAGGCAGTATATCATATACTTTATGACAAAATATCCCCGGCGCTTGAAATCCAATTGCTGACAGAAAGTTTAAAATAATTTCATATATGATTCACCCATGTCAAATGCCTGATACAACATAGCGCAGCGATCTCACGAGCGAAGCGAGCAACAATCTATGTTTGTTTGGGTACCCCTTTCGTTATTGAACTAGCTTATAATTAATACTTTAATGATAAAATAAACGTATGAATCAGCTTACAGTTGACATCAGCCGGACAACCGGATTCATAACCGAACAGGAAATCAGCGATCTGAGCAGCAAAGCCCTGCTATGCACGAAAGCTCTCGAAGAAAAGACCGGTAGGGGAAATGATTTCCTGGGCTGGGTTAATCTGCCATCGTCAATTACAGAATCAGCTTTAAATGAACTGGAACTGACAGCCTCGGTTCTCAGAAAAAGCATTGATGCCCTGGTCGTTATTGGCATCGGCGGATCCTATCTGGGAACAAGGGCGGTGGCGGATGCCCTGTCGCATGGTTTCCTTCATCTGAAGAAGAAACGCGAAAATCCGTTGCTGCTATATGCAGGCCAGAATCTAGGCGAGGATTATCTGAATGAACTGATGGAAGTTCTTGGGGATATGCGTTATGGTATAGTTGTGATATCCAAGTCGGGGACAACCACCGAACCGGCAGTGGCTTTCCGTATACTAAGGAGCCACCTGGAGGCCAGGGTGGGAAAGGATCAGGCCAGGAACCTCATAGTGGCCGTCACTGATGCCAGCAAGGGTGCCTTGCGCACCATGGCCGAACAGGAACGGTACAGGACTTATGTAATTCCTGACGATGTGGGAGGGAGGTATTCGGTGCTGACTCCGGTGGGACTGGTGCCGCTGGCCATAGGGGGATTCAGCATCAAAGACCTTGTGGCAGGTGCAAAGGATATGGAAAAGGCCACACGTTCAGATGTCAGGTTTGCGGATAACCCAGCTGCCCTTTATGCTGTCGCAAGATATTTGCTGTACCGGAAGGGAAAGAAAATTGAAATATTCGCCAACTTTGAGAACCGGTTGCATTACATGGCTGAATGGTGGAAACAGCTTTATGGTGAAAGCGAAGGTAAGCAAAACAGAGGCATTTACCCTGCCAGCGTTGACTTCACCGCTGATCTGCATTCCATGGGGCAATACATACAGGAAGGTGAACGCAGTCTTATGGAAACGGTTGTTTCAATAAAGGAACCCCGCACCAGACTTGCTATACCCGGAGATAAGCAGGACCTGGACGGCCTGAACTACATCGCCGGCAGGAGGGTTGACGAGGTCAACAAAATGGCTGAACTGGGCACAGCAATTGCCCATGTTGACGGCGGCGTGCCGAACATCCGGATCGAGCTGCCCAAACTGAATGAGTATTATCTGGGACAACTGATGTACTTCTTTGAAAAAGCATGCGGCATAAGCGGTTACCTGCTTGATGTGAACCCTTTCGACCAGCCCGGTGTGGAAGCATACAAGAAGAACATGTTCGCCCTGCTTGAAAAGCCAGGGTTTGAGGAACAGACAAAAAAAATAAGGGAAAGACTGTAGTACAGCCCTTTCCCCGATTTGTCTGTGGAAGGCAAGGGTGAAACCCTGCGGTATAAATACATCAGGTAGTGTCATCTGCCGGGAACCCGGGATACCAATTTTACATGAACGACCGGGTGATTATCGATTGTTCAGATGAAAAGAGCTATGCAACTCATCATTTGGTTTGCCTGGTCTGCAGCTTCACTTTGCACAGGGCGGATATGAAACCCGGCATGCCGGCACCGGAGGAATACCGGGGTCAGGCCTTCATAAATCCCTCTCTGTCGTATATTTAGCTTTCATAAACCGGCACTTTCCGGACGGGGATCCCGCCGTGGCCGATGTGCCTTATTCTTTTATCAGCTTAAGAATGACAATACCGTCCTGTTTTTCAATTTTCAGGAAGTAAATCCCCGGAGCGAAAGTGCTTACGTCAATCAGGGTTCTGTTCTGTCCGTCCATCATCAGGTGCCCCTGCATGTCGTAGATTCCATAGGAGAAGGAACTTTCACATGGTATGGTCAGCAGGTCTCGCACCGGATTGGGAAAGACGTTAAAACCAGGGTCAGTTTGACTTTCCACCCTGGTTGCGGCTGTAACCACTATATAGGCATCCTTTGTCATGGTATTGCTTCCTGTCTGGTTTGAGGCTTTCAGCGTGACAAGGTAGGTTCCCGGGATTGCATATGTCACCTCCGGGTGCTGTTGTGCGGAGGATGAGGGCGATCCACCGGGGAAAGTCCATTGCCAGGAAGTGGGACTGTTGGCGGAAAGATCAATAAATTTCACCCTGACAGGAGCCTTGCCGGTGCAAAGGTCGGAAGTGAAATTGGCTACGGGGGCCCGGGTGAGGATCCGTTCGCCCGTGGCATAATACACGGGCCAGGTTGCATAGTTCACCAGTCCCGCCGCATTTCCCGAAGGAGTGATCTTGTCTTCCGAAAGCGGGATGGTGGCAACAATTTCATGACGGTCGTTCCCATACAGGGTGGTAAAGGCGAGGGTATTGTCATCAATTGAGAAGGTCGGAAATCCAAGCGTGTCATTCTCAAAAATGAATCCAAGTTCCCCTGTTTCAAGGTTGGCGCCGTAAATGCCGTATTCATGGTAAATGCCGTCGTCATAAAGATAATCAAAGGCGATTATATTTGTTGAGTTTCTGGCAAATACAGGGTTTCCGATGCTCACATTTTCAGGAAGCGTGTTGAAAAGTTTGAAAATGCTGCCGTTGCCGACCTGATTGGTTGCATTGTCCCAAACTTTGATAAATCCGATGTCGAAATAATAGATATCATTATTGGTGCTGGAACTTAATACATTGCAGGCATCATACATGAGGTACTCACCGGTAATATCGAATTCAATGGCATCGGCATAGAGAACGCCCCCCGCAGTCCCGCCGTAATGGCTGGTGGTGGGATTGTACAGAAGGAATTTGTACCATTGATCCCGGGTAAAATCATAAAGGTATATGGAAGTGTCGATTTCTGTGGATATGGCAGCCAGACGCCTTCCGTCCTTTGACACGGCAATATTGTCAAATCTTTTGTTAACCGGAATCGACAGGTAATCTTCAAAGGGCTCGGCGGGGTTGGGACTGAATACCTTAATTCTGCCGTCAAGGGTGACAAACACCCCTGCAACTCCGTCGTCCGTCACGCTCACCTTTCGTTTCATGGCGGTTCGGCTGATCTCGATAAAATTATCACCGCTGACACCTGAACGGTAGAGGGTTGCGGGGTCGGAAATGTCTACGTCATAGGTAAGCAGGTAAGGCTGACCCGGATTGGCCTGGTAATCGGGATTTGTTTCCACCGGTATTTCTTCCCTTATGCCGACCGTATTGAATACCTCAGCAGCTTTGATAACTTCCTGGCTGCTGCTTCCGAATATGTCGCGTGCCGACTGGATGACCGCTATTCGCAGGTCAACGAACTGCGACGTTTTTGTAAGATAGTGGTTGAGTGCACGGTAGAAAACCTGTTCGGCTTTTTCCCTTGATGTGGCCGTGGCAAAAAGATAATAAGCACGGTTGCCGATGCCGCTGTTGATATGCACCCCTGCGTTATCCTCCTGACCGAGGTATATTTCCGAAAGATGTTCCGGCTGCCAGAAGTCATCTGCGGGGGTTCCCCCGTTGTGGGGACTGGCCATATTCCTGAGCGCACCCGAAGGGAACATGGAGGTATTTCTGATGACATCCTCTCCGATCAGCCAGTCATTCCGGTCTACCATGGAGCCGAAGATATCAGCGTAGGTTTCGTTGATGGCGCCCGATTGTCCGTAGTATTCAAGGTTCGCCGTCTTTGACACCACCCCGTGCCCGAGCTCATGGGCTGACACGTCCAATCCCCCTGCCAGTGGCTTGAAAATGCTGCCCCCGTTCCCGTAAAAGACGGCATACCCGTTCCAGAATGCGTTCTCCATGGAGCTGCCATCGTCTTCGGCCACGTTGACAAGAGAAAAAATCGTGCCGCCGCTGCTGTCTATTGAAACACGTCCGAAAGTTGCGTTCAGGTAGTTCAGGGTGGCAATGGCATTATAGTGGGCCGAAATTGCTGCTTTCTGAGAAAATGTACTTGTTGGGGAGGTTACAAATCTGTAATCCAGGTTAACGGTGGATGTGTTCGCGGCATCGAGGGTAAGAACGGAGAAATCATTGCCGGCATCGTTCACCTTTGCCAGATAGTATGTTCCCTGCTCAAGATAGGCGTCAAAGCTCCTGCTGACGTTATTCAGATCATATCCTGATCCGGACACCGGTCCGTCAGAATTTGTATTGTTGAACTTTCTCAGAATTTCTCCGCTGACGGCATCAATAAAATACCTCCACTGCTCAAGAAAATTTGGCCTGATAGTGATGGTCCAGGCCAGAACATAATTGTTATTTCCTTTGTCAAAAATGACAAGTGAACAGGATGGAGACTTATAATGAAGAAATTCCATTTCTTTCGGGCTAAGTTCCCTGCAAACCGTGAGCCGTTGCAGGTCATTCAGGCAAACCTGCAGTGCATCGCTTTCATATAGAACCGGATCTGTTGCAGGCGCGTTTTTCATAACGGATATCCTCCCGGTGAATCTCTCCTTTTCCTCATCGAAATGGAAAACAGACTCGGAGCCATAAATCTCTATGTCCTTCCATTTCTGTGAAACCTTCACATGGGTAATCCCCAGCCTGTCAGTTTCCACTCCATGAATGGTAAATAATTTCCTCGGTTGAGCAATGCCGGTCAGATCAGCAGATGCTTCCATGAACGAGTAAAAGCGTTCTTGTGGTCCCTCATCGGAAGCAGATTTCAATGGGGAGGTTTTTTTTTCAATGAAAACCGGACCGGTTTCCCTGAAGATCACTTCAGCCTGTTTTGATTTTTTTTGGACATTTGGGGCAGGGAATATCATGCTCCGGTAGCGGGATGAAATGGCTGATTTTAAAGGGGAACTTCCATTGATTTGAATGACACCCCCAATGTTCTGTATTGGCACAGAAGAATCTTTTATAATTGGTTTGAAATTGTTAACCTGCGCTACCGCCCATAGGCAGGAAAAGGTCAGCGCCAGTGCCGGTAAGGTTTTTTTCATGTGAATTTTATCTTTATGTAATAATCTTAAGCTGATTACCTATCACATGGTAGACAAAATAATGATGCCTTATTATTCGCTTTGCTCATGAGACTGCTTCGCTAAGTTATTCGCTTTGCTCATGAGACCGCTTCGCTAAGTTATTCGCTTCGCTCATGAGACCGCTTCGCTAAGTTGTGAAAAGTACTTTGCATGGGTGTTTCATAACAGCTCTTTTGAAGTTGCCATCAGTATATTGTACAATTCCTTGATAAGCGGGTGATTTGTGGTGTCGGTCCACCTGACCTCCTTCTCAACACCGGATCTTATTGTTTTAATATGATAGGTGACGTTACCGGGTTCGTTTAAATCAAGGTTTTCGAAATTGAGTGCACCCAGCAGGCTGTCAACTTTATCCATCTCTTTGCTGCTGGCCCTGCCAATCCTGCGCAGTCCGCCGCTTTCGACCCTGAAAAGCTGTCCCTTCTCGAAAAGGACATATTCCGTTGACATATTCGTGAAACCCCCGGATTTTCCAAAGTATAACCTGTCCCCTGAGATGTCTGATGCAAGTTTTTCCGTACCTGTACAGGACAGAAAAAGGACAAGAAGGAATAAGACAGCGTTTGTGTTCATTGGTGTTGGATGGATGCAAAATAATTATCACTGATAAATAAGGACAATCATAATAAAGGTAGTCATTTTAGAAAAAGCCGGCAAGAATGTGCATATCATATTTTGAATGGGAAAACAGCCTGCTATATACAGAACAGATCCAGTCCCCTCACCGATTTAAAATTTCCCTCCCTGAGTTTCCTGCAGAAGCCACAGAATAAAGCAAAAACCTCCGGACAGGGTTTTGTTCGCCTGCCCTGTGTGCAGCCTGATCCTTGAAACCCCGAACCTGACCATTTCAATGAAAAATCGCCGGCCGATAAAGAAGATGTCATCATGCATCCTAACCAGTTAACGTGGGAGTAAATAAAAAACATTACACTTGATCAGGTACATGTTAAATTTGTATCTTTAATCATAATAATGAAAAACAGGTCATTCAATCAATCATATTTTAAACTTTTAAACTTTATATTTATGGCTAACACTGGCAAAAAACAAGTAAAGGAACCTAAAAAAGGATGGCTTAATAAGGCTAAGGAATTGGTAGACAAAGCAGATGACTTCCTGGATGCAAAAGTGGAGAAGGCAAAAAAAAGTCAGGCTTATGCAAAGGTCACGAAGGCATACCAGAAAGCTGAGGATTTTGTTGAAGATAAAATGGATGATTTTGAGAAAAGCGGCATGAAGAAAAAGCTTGAAACGGCTGCTGATAAGGCTGAAATTAAAGCCGGAAAGGTGGTCGGTAAATTGAAGGAAGTCGGTAAAAAAATTGCCGTTAAAGCTGAAAAGGCCTTTGATCAGCTGACGGATGACGATAAAAAAGTCAAACCGAAAACAAAAACCGCTGCCAAACCTAAGCCAAAAACGGCAGCTGCTAAAAAAGCCGGGCCTTCTGCACCTGCAAAAAGTCCGGCCGGAAAGAAAACTGCGGCTGCTGTTAAAAGTGCATCAAAAAAAGCAACGGCAGGCGCAAAAGCCAAAACCACAGCGGCTGCCAGGAAACCGGCTGCCAGGAAAACAACAAAGGGCTGAATGTCCAATGGTTGTCTTAAAAGAAAGGCTTACCGGACAAGTTAAAACGGACTGAGTAATACATCAACGGTAAAGAAATCTTTTAAGACAACCGCATTATATTAATTAAGACAGTGGGGGAATAACAAGCACCTGCCCTGGGTATATCAGGTCAGGGTCCTTCAGCATGGGCTTGTTTGCCTCAAAAATGACCGGATATTTTTTGGCATCGCCATATACTTCCTTGGCAATCTTTGAAAGATAATCCCCCTTTTTAACCGTATAGAACTGCTTTTCCGGCGGAAGGGGGGCAACAGGGGTCTGAGCCGGTGTTACCGGTTTGGCCTGGACAACCATAAGCCTGTCATCCACTGCATCGATCCCTTCGACATTGCCGGCTGATACGACAATTTTGTTTTTGTTAATCCACGTATCGACCTTTCCTGTCAGCGTTACCTTGCTTCCGTCAACAGTGGCCTGGATGTTTGAAGTGTCAAAACCGAACTTTTTTATGTGTGCGAGAATGTCGGCGGCTTTTTCCTGTTCCCTTCTTTCTTCGGATTTGAAAAGCTTTTCGCCTGCGTTTTTAATGAATGATACAAGTCCCATAATTAAAAGTTTAAATGTTAGTTAAATATGATAGTGCTTTGTCGAATAAGCGTTCAGTTGAGCACCTCGAAAGTAATCTTCGCGTTCACTCGGTATTCAATGATCTTGTTGTCTCTGACCACCGCGCTCATGTCCTGCACATAAACCGACCGGATCTCCTTGACCGTTTTACCCGCAGTCTTTACTGCATTCAGGGTGGCATCTTCCCAGCTTTTTGGTGATGATGCCAGCAACTCGATAACTTTAAGAACAGCCATATTGTATGATTTTAATAATGAATGAATATAAAATTGAAAAGTCAATCCGAAAAGACCCTGATACCAAGGTAAGAAATATTAATCAAAGGAGCAATGATTTTAAGCAATACCCGAGAGCTTCCTGTTGGCTTTGTCCATTTTCGGACGTTCCCCGTACGGATTTCATACAGGAGCAGCCACCTGGAAGAACCTTTAATAAACAGAATTATAGTGATATAAAGTAAATGGTACAATTTATGCAGTGTAAATATATATTTAGAAAAACAGGTGAATGCTCCACGTGATCCGGGTAAATTGATTGCAAGATTATCAGCAATACTGGCTGTTAGGCTTTTCGCTTCGGCCGATACCCTGGTGATTGCCGCACATCTGCCGGTTGCCACGGTTGGTGTGGGCATAGAGGAGTCAGAGAGATCCGCCGGCAACAGCATGTCCGGAAACGGAAAACTGCAGGATGACGTGCCACCTGTACAGCCAGAGACGGGGTGATTCGTCTTTGACAGACAACATTGTCAGAATGGCCCTGAGATTTCAATAAACCCTATAATAACCCGACCCATGAAATACCTGTGCTGTTTTCTGTTAACCTGCCTGACTGTACAGTCAATCCATGCACAGGTAAAAAAAAGCGTGGAAGCACTTAACATTGATACACCGCTGAATATTGACGGCATGCTGGATGAGCCATGCTATGGCCTTGTGCAACCGGCCAGCGGTTTTGTTCAGATCCTTCCTTACAACGGTCAGCCTTCTTATCAGCCTACAGAGGTATATTTCTTTTATGACCAGACAGCGGTTTATGTTGGAGCCATGTTGTTTGACAGTTCCCCTGACAGCATTTTCAATTACCTGACTGCACGTGATGCCATTGGTATGGCAGATTATTTCGGGGTATACCTTGATCCTTACAATCAGGGTCAGCTTGCCTATGGATTTTTCATTACGCCTGCGGGTGTTCAGACCGATATCAAAGCCAGCAAAAGCAGTGGCGGGGACAGTGAAGACGGCAGCTGGGATGCCGTTTGGGAGAGCAAAACCGTGATCTCGGAAAAGGGCTGGACGGCCGAGTTACGGATACCATACTCCGCGCTGCGGTTTCCGGAAGATGGCGGGGGAGCTTGGGGATTGAACATATTCAGGAACATCAGGCGGTACAATTCAAACAACAGCTGGAACCTTGTCGACGTGAAAATGTCGGGGTTCATTCACCAGGAAGGCCTGCTGACCGGCATAACAAATATCAAGCCTCCTGTGCGCCTTTCGGTGAGCCCTTTCGGGGCGGTCTATGCCGAATACAGGAGTAATCAGTCATCCCCGAAATACATGTTCAAAGGGGGGATGGATCTTAAATACGGGATCAGCGAAAGCTTCACGCTTGACATGATGCTCATTCCGGATTTTGGTCAGATACAGTCTGACGACCAGCAGCTGAACCTGTCGCCTTATGAAATACATTATGATGAAAAAAGGCAGTTTTTCAACGAGGGCACTGAGCTTTTCGAAAGGGCTGGCCTTTTTTATTCCCGGAGGATAGGGGCAAAGCCAAAGTTCTCCTATAAGGCATCAGAGGAACTCAGTGACAATGAAAAAGTTGATTACAACCCCACTGAAACCCAGCTGCTGAACGCCACCAAGGTGTCAGGACGCACGGCGGGAGGCTGGGGCCTGGGCCTGCTGAATGCCATGACGCTTCCTTCACATGCCACCCTGAAAGACACGCTCACGGGGGAGGAAAGGAAGGTGCTGGTGCAGCCTTTCACGAATTACAATGTAATGGTGGTGGACAAGTCGCTCAAAAATAACTCATACATCAGTCTGATCAATTCAAACATATTGATGGCCAACAATCCGTTTTTGGCCAATGTGACGGCAACCGATTTTCAGATCAGGAACAAAGCCAAGACATATGCCATCAAGGGAAAGGCAGGCATCAGTACCCGAGGTGAAAGAGACAGAGAAACAGGATTTTATGTTGAGATGGGATTGGATAAGAACAGCGGCAACCTGCAGTTTGGCATAAGCCAGTCAGTGAATTCCGATAAATTCAATATTAACGATCTCGGATACATGCAACGCAACAATGAAATGAACACCGAGGCCTATGTGTACTTTCAGAGGATGGAACCTTTTTCGGTTTTCAGACAGTTTTACAGTGTGCTGTTCTGGAATCACGCTCGGAGGTTCAGTCCCAATGTCCTGTACTCAAACCAGGCTGGTTCCGACATATATTTCATGCTCAGGAATAACTATCAGCTGGAGCTGTATGGCAGTTTGACGGGGGGCAGTTTTGATTATTACGAGCCGAGGGTAAAAAACAGATATTTTTACGAACCTTACAGGTTGAACTACAATATCTGGGCATCCTCAGACGCGAGGAAACCCATTCGGATGACTGCCAACTACGGGGCTTTTGCATTTCCCGGTGCCGGTCGTAAAGGCAGGGCGGGGAATGTCGGCCTTACCCTGCGGATCGGAAGGAAAGCCCAGGTCAGCTATTCTCTCGGCATTGACAAGGAGTTTAATGACAGGGGCTATGTAGATAAGACAAATGGAAGCGATACGATATACTTTGCCAGGCGCGATGTAAAAACCATCGAAAATGTGCTGAATGCCTCATATGCCATCAACAACAAGGCCAGTTTGAGCATGAGGTTGAGACATTACTGGTCAGGTGCGGCCAACAGGCAATTTTACACACTTCAGGAAGACGGGTCTCTTCTGGAGGATTACACCTTTTCTGAAAACAAGGATGAGAATTATAATGCCATGAACGTTGACTTTTTTTTCAGGTGGATATTTGCGCCGGGTTCGGAGCTTTCTTTCTCATGGAAAAACTCAATTCTGGACTGGTGTGACAAGGTTAATGACCATTACTGGGACAACCTCAGCTGCACCTGGAAATCAGACCAGACCAACACATTATCCCTTAAGGTTTTGTATTACATTGACTATAATAACCTGAGAAAGGGCAGTAAGCAATAGTCGTGGTTATAAAACTTTTTCCATGGGTTTTATATTCCATCCTTCCAGACGGAACAAAGGTCTGTTTCCCTCAAGGTTCTCTACGCTGAATTCGGCCTTCACCTTCCTGATTTCACCCGGGATGAGCGAAAAATAGTTGCTGTCCCAGAAAACCGGGAGTACCAGATCCCTTGTATCTGCATTCAGTATTTTCGGATTCAAGGCAAACGCAAGTGAAGTGGAATTATTCCGTATTTCTGCTTCAAGGATGAATTTTCCGTTGTTTTTATTCAGGGAAAGTATTGTCACTTCCAGGGTCACTTCAGGCAGAGTGTCCAATCCCGTAAAATCCGCATTTTCATCGCCCTTTGCCGACAACCAGTAAAAGTTGGAGGAGACGGTTTCACCTGATGAATCTGCCAGGTCAAGCTTGAGGAAATAAACATCAGACAATCCTGAAGGCCAGGGGACGTCGGAAATTTTCTTGCTTTCGTCAGCCTTAAGATCAAAGGTGAAATCAGCTGAATATTTCTTTTCCATGTCAAAATTGTAAAGGCTGACCGAAGCCCTGCAATCAAGGATATCATGGTAATAGCCGTTGATTGCGTAAACGGTGCTGTCATCGTAGGAATATTGTATATGCAGGGGTTCACAGGCTTCTTTGGCACCGTAGAATGCTCCGTTGGGTGTAAGGTAATAATCATACAACTGCCAGTACATGGTAGGCCATGCTGAATTGTACATCCAGTAAATAATGCCGCTTGACCTGTATTTGTTCCGGGCAAAAGCTTCAAACATGGCTCTTGAGGCTTCTTTCTGGAATATCTGGGACTTTTTGGCGTATTCCTCAACATCGGAAGGGGTGCCATACCGTGAAAAAAGAGCCTTCCTTGCGGCCGGATAGAACTGATTATGGAGGCGGATGTTCCAGGATTCACTGATAGGCCACAAGTCGGATTCGGGCATCATTTTCCGGAGGCTTTCAAGAGGCGGGATCTGTTCTCCTGAGGGTCCGGCTTCGGTGTTGAATTCCATCTTGCCATACCAGTAACTGGGTGGAAAATAGGAATAAACGCCGGGATAAGGTCCCATCCATAAACCGGTGTATCCAAGTATATCACTTGAATCCTGCGTGGCAGAAGATTGAACAGGACGGGTGCCATCGAATGAGTTCAACACATTGATGTACCGCTGTTCAATGTCACGGGGGGGTGGGTTGTCGCTGCCCAGCAGCCAGTCAATTACAGAAGGATGGTTCCTGAGCCGGATGACCTGATCTTTCCAGCTGGCCTCTGCGACATCTGCCATGTGGGGTGTCCACCGGTTCCATCTTTCCCATGGGCTGCAACAGCACCATCCGACGATCAGCATGATACCGTGTTCATCGCATAAGTCAAAAACATAATCAGAGCCTCTTGGTGCCTCCATCCGCAAAGCATTGAGATTCATGTGCTTCGCATACAGAATATCGGTTTCCGCTCTTTTTCTGTCCGGCCTGAGCATCATATCCTCCACGTATCCTCCGCCCCGGACGACTATGTTTTTACCGTTGACCTGGAAAACGGTTGTACGTTTATCATCAAAGTTGTTCATCTAGGAGCTTATCTCACGTATGCCAAATTTCCTGTTCTTGCGGTCCGAGATCTTACCGCCCGTTTCAAATTGGATAGTCAGCTCATAGAGATTCT
>JAXDCR010000233.1:0-18648 GCA_034677845.1 Bacteroidales bacterium
GCAAACGCAAGTTGCTGCAACTTGTCAATGAAGGCCTGGTTGCCGGATGGGATGATCCGCGCATGCCCACACTGTCGGGCCTGAGAAGAAGGGGTTACACCCCGGAGTCGCTGAGGAATTTTGCGGAGGCCGTGGGAATCGCCAAGCGCGAGAATGTTATCGAACTGGCATTTCTGGAGCACGTGCTAAGGGAGGACCTGAACAAAAGGGCAAACCGCGTCATGGTGGTCACTGATCCGCTAAGGATCGTCATCGATAATTATCCGGAAGGAACAACAGAGTACATGACGGCGGAGAACAATCCAGAGGATGCGTCAGCAGGGACACGCATGATACCGTTTACAAGGGAGTTGTTCATTGAAAAAGATGATTTTATGGAAGAGCCTCCCAAAAAATTCTACCGTCTGTCACCCGGTGGCGAAGTCAGGTTGAAAAATGCCTATATAATTAAATGCACCGGCGTCGAAAGAGATCCTGATACCGGTAAGCCTTTGCTTGTTCACTGCACCTATGATCCCTTGTCAAGGAGCGGACTTGAAGGTGCCAACCGTAAAGTGAAAGCCACGATTCACTGGGTGTCTGCCCCCCATTCCCTGGATGTGGAAGTGAGGCTTTATGACAGGCTTTTTTCCGTGCCCGATCCCGACAGGATTGAACCCGGGAGGGACTGGAAGGCCAACCTGAACCCTGACTCGCTGAGGATCGTCGCCGCCAAAGCCGAAATCAACCTTAACAAGGCGGGCATTGGCGAACATTACCAGTTTCAGCGCATCGGATATTTTTATGTGGACCCTGACACGCGCCCTGGTCGCCTTGTGTTCAACCGGACGGTGACCCTGAAGGATGAATGGGCTAAAATCTCACAGGGGCAATAATTCCATATTGGCTTCTCACCTGTATTGGGTTCTCACGGATAAGGTTTGGTTGCTTTACAATTCCTGTCAGGCATAAATGCTTTAAAATTTTGCAAAGAACAAGAACCTTTATACATTTGCGTCGGTTTTTCCGGAATTTGTTTTGCATTCCCGGACATTGCCCTGTAGTGTAATTGGTTAACACGTCTGACTCTGGATCAGAAGATTCTAGATTCGAGTTCTAGCAGGGCAACTTGCAACATGAACCACTTATGAGGATTCTTCCAAATAAGTGGTTTTTTCTTGCAGGTATAATAAAGAAGAAGCAGATTGGGACGATAGCTTATAACTGGTTAGGATGTGCGGTTTACAGCTCAAAGCTCTTCCGGAAGTTCGCCTCCAAGTGCCAGTATCTTGCTTTCAAGATAGTCGACCTGCAGTTTTTTGCTCATACCGGGGATCCTGAAGTTTTTATGAAGTACGTTAAACAGGGTCTCCTTGTAACATTGCACCGCCCTGCTCTTTTCACCCATGAACTCATAAGCCTGTGCCATCTGAAAGGGTTCGGAATTCTGCCATATTCTTTCCAGGTTCTTTCTGATCTGCCGTGCGTTGTAAATGACAATTACGGCGCTTGCGACAAGAAGGATGCAAAGTGCAGCAAGCACTAATATTATAATGTAATAAAATGTTGCCTGTTCCATAGTGGAACGTAACTCGTTACGTTATGTGTAAACATAAGTAATTGATTGAAAAGCACAAAATGATTTTGGTCAAATTGGCCAGAACATTGATAAAAACCAATATTAAGCTTATTAAAATGCATGCCTTTGATGACTGATTCAAAATGATTTAACAGAATTGTTAAAAAAAACATATCCAATTTCAACATTTCACCGTAAACACCCTGTGCGAATTCTTGTTATGTTCACCCCACGTAAAATGACCTTTCAGGGTCTTTGCACACACCCGAATATATTTTGATAATCCAAGTTTTCAAATTGTTTATGAGGAAATCATTTCACCGGCAACGGAAACGCCGGATAAGCTTATTTGTGTTTTTCGGCTTCTGGGCTTTTTTTTTATGCCATCCCCCGGCAGTTCATGCACAGGGATGGTCTTTTACCGCCCAGGTTAAGGTGGCAGGAGATTGCGGAGGTTATGTCCCGGTCATCCAGCCGATAACCGTACCGAGCCTTCCGACAAAAGCACAGTGCGAAAGCCTCAGGCAGTCGGTGCTTCAGATTACCGCCAGCGGAGGAGGCTGTACTGCCTATTATGAATGCACTCCATGCACCGGCTCTGATATAATCTATACAACTGATTATACGGCTCCCGGAAGTGTATCCATTGATGGTGCCTTGCAGGGCAGTGCCTTTTTTTCCGCCCATGAAAGTGCTGCTGTGGAAGACTGGGTGAACGAATACATGCAAAAGCTCAGGTCAATGGGTGTGCTGAATGATGTGAATTATCAGCTTGGCATCCAGGATATTCCCCTGACAGGGGATGTTGATTTTGACCAGTATTATATGAGGATGGTGGCTGCATTCGAAACAAATTTCAGTTCGACGCCATACGCAGGTACCCGGACAGCAGGCAGCAGTGAAACCGCCGCCGGTGCTTCCGCAGCATCCGGCACGGCCGAAGAGGGCAATGCCTCATCAAATGATGGAAATACGCCAAAGCCGGCAGCAGGCAATAATTCCACAGGAAATACGGCCGGCGCAGGTCAGACAACATACAACGGAGACGGTGTCGAAATTTCAGGGAACACGGTGGGTCTGCTGACCGATCAGGCACAGCTTCAGAAACAAATGGAGTGGATGGAAAAGAATGGTTTCAACGATCTGCGCCAGAGCAGCGTTAATAATTCGATAGATGAAAGCGGAAATGATCCGGCAGGTAAATCGGCAGGCGAGTCCATGATCAGGGCGCTGTTCGGCCAGATCCCGGACACAAAAATTGCCATTGCGGCAGACCTGAACGTTAACTTCATCGATCAAACGATGGAAGGGCTTACCAGTGTAACAAATGATTATTTCAGCGGTAACGAGGCACGGGCAATTGAAAATGCCAACAACCTGCCAGGCAATATCGTGATAAATGCCACCAGCAAAACACTTCAAAACGCAGCCAGCGGTTTGATCACGGACGGGCTTGGCAAAATTCTTTTAAAGCCGGTTGCGGGTGCCGAACAGGTTTACAAGTGGGCCACCTTTAATGTCGACTTCTGGGAAAACAAGACGGGTAAATCTTTAAAAGATGTATTGCCATGATGGGAAAAACAAGCTGTACCGGTATGATGCGATGCTCAGGTAAAGTTTTGCTTGTCATCACCCTGCTCTTGCCGCGGCAGTTTATCTGCGGGGCACCTGCGGCAAGCGATTCAATGACTTTTGAAGTGCTGCTGAGTCAGAACATGTTTGAAGATGTCAGCAGAAGCGAAGGATTTATCGGCAACTTTGCAATAACTTCCGACCGCCTTATCCTTCTTTCGTCCCCCGGCCAGTTTTATCTGCTGGGCTGGGGCGGTATGTCACCTGCAGGAAAGTCCTCCTCAAAGGCCATAAGTTCTTTCGCGTACACCCCCGATAGCCTGCTCATGGTTGTCAGGAACAACGAACTGTGCTATATGGATTCCTCCGGAGATCTTTCTTCCTTGTTCACCCTTCCGAAAAACGGCATGGGTATCTGCACGGGCAGTCATGTCATGTACCTCTTTGACCGGAATGAAGGGGGCGACAGGCATGCAATTTACATGCTTGCCGGAGGGGGCCGGTATGCAAAACTGCTGGAGCTCCCTGATCCGATAAATACGGTGGTTGAGTACAACAACTCTCTTTTGATCAGTGCCGGCAACGGGTTGTTGCAGTACGACCTCTCCAGTAAGGAAATTAAGGCTGTCACAGCCCTGCCGGAGGGCAGCATGATCAAATCCGTCACCGTCGATCCGGTGACAGGCAGGCTTTATATCTCTTCGGTCCGGTCTGTATACGCCTTAAAGGATAATATGCTGATACCTGTTTCTTTATCCACGGGAGGAAGCCTGGGGTGGCTGAACGGACTGATAGTTTTCGATCCCGGCAAACAATTGCTGGTGCGCATAACCGGCATCGAAAAGGCGCTCTCGTTTCCGGTCGCGGTGTCTGGCGGCAACGGGATGAACAAGGCCTCTGGTACGGTTGGGTCAGAATCTGTTAACCTGTCTCAATCCGGCACCACCGGACAGGCGCAGCCAACAAACAACGCTTCAGGGAATGAACCGGATAAGGACAGGCTTTCCACATCATCTGTGCAAAGTCAGGGTTCCGGCAGCCAGTCCCCCGTCATCCTTACCAATTCCTCAATCATTGATCTTGCCGGTAATGGCCTTTCAGATATACTGATCATCAATATAATAAATCGTTCAGTGGTCAATTTTGACCTTGATGTGGATGCCATGGTTGAATTATCACAGCGAGGTGTCTCATCGAAGGTAATACAGGCGATGAGGCAGGCAGCCGGCAAACAGTAGTGAAATCCGCTTATAATTATTAAATTAATGAAAAAATAATCATATGAACAAGGCAAAATTCACTTTAATGGCATGGCTGTTTTCAGCATGCCTGCTCCATGCACAATCCGGAGAGATTCTCACCAACAGTTCCATCGTTAAGATGGTGAATGCAAAACTGGCAGATGAACTGATCATTGATGTGATTCAGGGTTCGACGGTACGTTTCAACCTGAGCAACGACTCCGTTCAGTACCTGGTGAGTGCAAAGGTATCAGAGCCGGTCCTTGAGGCCATGAGAAAAGCAAGCGGACAGCCATACACATCGCTCAGCGCACAGGCGGCAGGTTCAATAAGCCGGACAGCCGCCCCGGCATCCGGCGGCAACCAGGAGCAGGCCCTTGAGGCTTATGGTTACGTCACCCCGATGGCCAGGCTTGTGACTTACTATGAAGATGAATTTAAAAAACTGGCTTCCAGTGTTGATGAATGGGATGCCAGGATCAGGGATTCCATTCAGGCCATCGGAAAAATCAATGCGGAACTCCTGCAGGTTGACCGGCAACTCAATGAAAAGAAAAATGCGGACTCAAAAGCATTTTCTGATGAAATTCTTCAGTTAAAGAAGAAACAAAGCGCTTTGAGGACCAGCTTCAGGGCTTCCAAAAACAGGCTGGTGGCAACCGGTGCAAGCATTGTCTCCCGCCTGGAGGATATGAGCAAGAGCAAGGTTAAATCAGTCAGCGACAGATATAACAGTGTAAGCCAGAGCGTCAAATCCTTTGATCCCGATCCCCTGAAAGGGGAGACCGGGGTGCCTGTTGCTTTCAACGAACTTGAAATCAGGGAGGATGTCAGTGAACTCATATCCCCCCTGAAAGAAATGCTGGTCTGGCACCTGAACGAGATCAGGGTGGTGAGGGATCTGATCACCACATGGAATGCCAGGGTCAGCGAAGTGGTCATTAAAGACCGGGATCTCAGGGACAAGCTCGAACCGTTGCAGGCCAGTCTGAAGGAATACTCTACCGATGCCAGGGCCAATAAAACGGAGATTGCCGACCTCAAGAAGCAGATTTCCGCCCTTGAAAAGGAAAGAGGCGCTCTGGAGGACAAAATGGAGGATGACAGCGGGGAGCTGGCCGCTGCACTAAAATCGATGAGTGAAAAAACTCAGACCAGTGTCGAACAGCGTTTTGCTGACATGATCAGCAACATTAACTATGCCTTTCAGGAGAAATTGACATTTTAGTTTCAGGGATGAAAATCTATAAACCAGGAATACAGCCTGTTATGTTTAAATATATTTGCTTCTGCCTGTACATTGCCTGTATTGTGCCAACTGCCCTTGCCGCTGATGAAATCGGATGCGGCCCTGAACGGAACGCTTCACCCCATGTCCGTGGCGGCTTTTCTGAAAGTCACGCCAGGAACCTTATACTGGAAGGGGACATTAACGGGGCCATTACGGAATATTCCCGGCTTGTCGCGGAAGAGCCCGACAACCATTCTTTGGGTTCCGAATATGCTTATGCCCTTGCCCTGGGGGGTATTTATGAGGCATCGCTTGCCAGGCTTGACCGGATAAGGAGTATGGATGCCGGTGAATCTTTTGCCGACTACTATGCTTCGCTTGTCTTCGCGCTTATGGGATATGATCAGCTGGCTGCTGAACTCCGGACTGCCGGGGAGAAAGAATCCGCCCCGTCATGGATTGCCTCCCGCGCCGGGGAATTGGAAGCAACTTATAAACGCCATGACATAAATGCTGTTTCCGGAGCCGGTGAAAGCCTTGCCATGCAATTCCGTCGCGCCAACCGGCTGGCAGCCTCCGGTCAGCATCTGCAGTCACTTAGCCTTTTTCAGGACATTGTCACCCTGTATCCCGGTGAATACCTTCCCTATGTGGGTTACAGCATTGCACTCGAAAAAGCAGGAATGATCGGAAAATCAATAGAGGCAATGAAAAGTGCCCTCATTCTGATTTCCTCCGGTAACACGGAACAGGAAACGGGCGATGTGCTTGAAAGGCGGTTGAGTTCCCTGGAGGCCAGAAATGCCGGTTCCGGAGTTAAAACCGGAGTTGCCGCCGGCACGACAGGGCCCTCCGTTGACAGGCCAAATACAATGGTGTACGCGGGTGGCATGCTTTCATCCAACTATATAAGCATGAATGCACGGTTTGGATATTTCATGGACAAGTCAAAATATTTCTCTCTCGATGCCGGATTTACAAATATAAGTGATGTGAATTCCGTAAATATCGGCTTTTCTGTTTACAACCGGGGAAAGATCATGGTACTCGGCATGGGCTGGCTGATCAGCATGAACAGCAACGGAGCCATACCCTACATTAAGATATCGATGGGTCCCAGCATCATGAATAAAAAAGGCACGGCAAGCTGGGACATTTTTCTCGACGGCAAGATGCCCCTTAAAAAAGACATGCCGACCACGGCCGGGATATCTGTGGGCAGAACTTACTATTTCGGTAAAAGGAAGTAATGTCATGAAGAAACTTATTGGTATAGTTTTGGTATCCGTTGCATGCATTCAGTTAATTCATGCCCAGGATCTGTATGAAAAGTTTAATTCCTTCCGTCAGGGATTGATGCAGCAGGGAGATTATTTCACCGACGCCGAAATCAGCAGCAATAATCAGCTGGTGCTGTATGCCACTGAAAAATTCAATCAGCTGCCGGAGTCTTCCCGGAATACGGTCATGGATATTATCCTTGCCTCATGGAAAGAAACCCTTGTGATTGTGAAATACGGTAGCAAACGAAGCTTGTGGGGATGGAGTGAAAGTGGCAGCTCGGTCGTTTTGCTGGATACATGGGATGTGGATGGTCCGGCTGCGGTGGCTGCATCACCTGCAGGCGCCTCGCCGGATACGAGGACAAAAAAAGCCCATCATCCCTTTTTTGTGTATTCAGGGGGACAGGGCCAGTACAGTAACGACGGAAATCTCAATATCGACATTAACACACGGGTCGGTTTTTTCCTTCTGATGAACAGGTGGGACCTTGCATGGACCTTTTAAGGAGGCGTATTGGGCAACGTCAACAGCGACGCGCTGAACAATGACTTCATCACCGGCCTGATGAGTAAATTCTATTTTCCGATCAGGAAACTCAATTTAAGTCCCAATGTCGGTTTCGACCTGCAGGGCTATGTTTTAACCTCTCCTGAAAGCACCTCGCAGTCGGTCACCCGTTCTCTTCTGGCCGGCATCAGCTGGTATGTCGGCAGCGGAAGCATCGATCTCGGTTTCAGGATCAACAAACAGGTTTCAGCGTCGCTGGGATATACATTCATTCCCAGGCTGAGGACGGCGGCAAAGAACAGATAAGTATTCCGGCTGGGGTGAGGATTGCCCGGTTCTGCCAGGCATGAAAGGCCATGCTCAGAACCAGTGCCATTCCTCTAAAGCAGGGCATTCCTGCAGTATCCGACGCACCGCTGCACTTCCTTCAAAGCATCTGAGCCTTCCGGGATCTGGTACTCAAGGTCAATGTCAGCCCCGAAGGGATATTTCCGATCGGCACATTCAAGCAGGATCTCCTTCAGCGGTGTGTCGCCCTCTCCAAAGGGAACGCTGAGGTTGCTTTTGGTGCGGTCTGTCAGGTGAAGGCTTACTATGCGGTCTTTGTATCTTTCAATGATGGCTGAAAGCGGAATGTCGGACCCCGCTGTGTGGTGACCAAGATCAAAATTCAGTCCCATGTACTTCCCATACCCCAGCATGGCATCCAGGCTCTCCGGTACGATATGGTTCTGGTTATGGAGTCCCACCCACATCTTATGCTTGTCTGCAAAGGGACCCAGCAGCCTTGCCTTGTTTTCGTCCGTCAGTCCCGTCGTTATTGCCCTTGCTCCCATTGCTCTGGCCGTGTTAAAACAATAATCGATCTCTTCCGGGGGCATGGAACCGTCAAAACTGTCGAATTTAACCAGGTTGATGGCGACGCCTTCTCCATTGTACCTTTTACGTAGCTCTTCGTATTTTGACATGGTGGCAGCAAGCCTCCATTTCCTGATTTCCTGGTTGTATCTGGCGCGGTTTGCCTGCATTTCAGCCTGCTGCTCGGGTGTAAGCTGTGTGCCGCGCGGTAAGAACGACTGCTGGCTGGCCGGGGCACCTGCATAAGTTTCAAATGCGCTGCTCATAAGTTCCACGGAACTTAAACCAGTTTTAAGCAGGTATCCAAGGACATCATCAGCACTGCCGGGCAGGCCGCGGAAGCTGAAAGGAGCGATCACTCCGATCTGAACACCCCTGAAGTTGGAATCAGGGATGTTCAGCCGCAGAAAATCTGCTTTCAGCATTCCGGGCATCATGGAAAGGCAGCCCATGGCTCCCATTTTTCCGATGAAACGGCGCCTGGATTCAATTGGCAGGTTTATAATTGCTTTCATATTGTGCAAGGGATTAGTCATTTTTATCATTTGTTTTCCTGACCAGCAGCTTGTCGATGCGGTTGGCATCTATATCCACCACCTCAATTGTATAATCCCTGTATCTTATTGAATCCCCGATCTGTGGTATTTTATTGAGGCGGCTCAGCATAAAACCGGCAACCGTTGAATATTCGATCTTTTCGAAATCAATGACGAAATCTTCAATGATCTCCGCCAGAGTTTCAATAGGAGCATCTCCGCTCACCAGCACCGACTTATCGCTTCTGACGAATACCTCGGGCTCATAGGGTTCCCCCTCCTGTGGTATTTGTCCCACAATATTTTCAAGAATATCATGAACCGTAATAATGCCTTCAAAACCTCCGTACTCGTTCACTACGAAACACATGTGTCTCTGCGTTTCTTTAAGTTTGTCAAGGACCTTCTGGGCGTCAGCGCTTTCAGGAATAATGACAGGGGCGATCATTAACGATGACAGGTCAAAGTTCGGATCACAGTGGTAAGACCTGAAATAATCCTTTAAAAAAAGCACCCCCTCGAAATTATCCAGTTCACCCCTGCTGCAGACCACCTGGCTGTGCCTTGCCACAAGCAGGGTTTTATATATTTCCCCGGGAGATTCGTCAAGGTTGATCCATTCAACTTCGGTACGGTGGGTCATAATATGTTTTGCCTTCTTGTCTGAAAAATAAAACACTTTTTCATGCAGCAGGTTCTGCTCTTTTTCGATAACCCCTTCCCTGGATGCCAATTTGATCATTTGCCGCAGTTCTGCCTCTGTCATTTGCCGCCTTTGCTGATTTATCCCCGCCATTTTTGTCAGCAAGGAGGTGGATGCGGAAAGCATCCTGACAAAAGGGAAAAAAGCCGCACTTATATAATAAATGACCGGGGCAATCCTGGCAGCGACCTTTTCAGGCTGGCTTAATGCCACCGCCTTGGGGACCAGCTCACCAATTACAATGGATATATACGTAATGACCAGTACCGTTAATGTCAGGGCAATTTCATCTGCATATGGCCCGAGCCCTGCGATCTTCTGAAACAGTGGCGTGACATGATCCGCAATGCTGGTGCCTCCGTAAACCCCTGTGATGATGCTTATCAGGGTAATCCCGACCTGAATGGCAGAAAGAAAATTAGTGGAGTCCTCCAGCAACTGCAGGGCTATGCCCGCTCCCTTATTGCCTTCGAGCCTCGACTGCTCCAGCCTTGCCTTTTTGCTGGAAACAAGGGCAATTTCCGATAAGGCAAAGAAACCGTTAAGAAGTATCAATAATCCTAATATGACAGCTTCCACCTGATTTGTTGTTTCATAAATACTGATCCAAAAGTACTAAAATAAAATTCGCTCCGGTGCACCCGCACCGATCTCAACATTTCATCGCATCCCGGCCCGGCGTGAAGCGCGTTCTCCCCGTTATCATCCATTTTGCCCCTAAATGAATCTATTTTCATTATCCGGAGGCCTTAATCGTATCAGGTAAACGGGCACCATGTGAGCCTGCCATTCTCCTTTAATAAAAACAGTGCAAATGGCGCTTCGTATGAATTAAATTGTATATTTGAATTAACCCTGAACTATAAACTGCAAATCCATGAAAGCTATGCTATTCTCCGGGATGGCATTGTCCCTGATGCTGCCGTTCACCGGATGCTTTTTATCCTCATTTTATCCCTCCGGAGCGGATGGGTACTACCGGGCCCCGTATTGCCAGGAAATGCAGAACATCATGAGCAGGCACCTGCGCCGGCAATATTGTGCTGGCTGTCAATAAAAACTGATCATTCACTGCATATGGTTCAATTATGCCTCAAAAAAAGACACGCATCGTTTTGAACCCTGCCCTAGACTTTAGATGTTCAGAAATATTTAAATTTGAATGGCTCTTAATGACTGGTAATGTGCCAAAAATATAATGTCAAATAAAATTCGCATGAGAAAGATCCTGACATTGGCCATAAGTTGCGCAATCCTGGCGATTTTCTGCGGTTTTACCCAGGAACCCCCGGGAATTGCTCCCCCTGCCGGAGGTGCTCCGGCTGGTGGCGTTTCTCAGGGTGTTATGCCAGCCGGCGGTATTACCCCGGCAGGTGTTGCTGCTCCTGCAGGCGGTGCCACTGGCGGTGCCTTGCCCCCGCCCGGTGCACAGGGCGCTCCTCCTCCCTCCGGCATCACCTCCGTTCCCAAAGGTACGGAAATCAGGAATCTCGCACCGGGTACCACCTGGATGGTTGAAAAGACAACAAGCCTGGCGGGACTGACCATAGCCGAAGGAGCAACCCTTAAAGCACCGGAAGGATATAACCTGACAATGGTGGTTGATACGGTGGGCACTGCCATCCGGCCAGGTACTTATAAAGGCAATATAGTACTGGCAATTACGGAGAAAATCAATATTACCTCCCAGACAGGTTCAGGGATGCCACCCGGTGCCCCTCCTGCCGGCATGGCCCCTCCGGGTGGTGCGCCCCCAGCTGATACAGCCATGGCGCGTGCTCCGGGTACGGGCATGCCACCGGCAGATGTAAGCCCGGGTGCTGCCCCTCCGGGTGCAGGTGCTCCGGGTGGCGCTCCATCTGCTGGTGCCACTCCCCCGCCGGGTGAGACAGCCGGCAACGTTCCTGCGGCAGGTGGTGCTCCGGTTGGCGCCCCTCCTGCTGCAGGCGCTCCGGGTGGCGCTCCACCGGCAGGTGGAATGCCGGGTGCCGGCAGCATGCCTGCTGAAAGTTCCGATCCATTCAGGGCAGCCCTGTATATTGAGAACGGAAAATTCATATCGGAAAAATCTGTTACCGCCCTTGTGGCCGGTGGCAGGGTGTCAGATCCGAACGCAAACAACATAAAAGTTACCTCAGATGAAGGCAGATTCAATGGTATCATAGTTTCCGGCGGTTCAAGGACACCTTATAATATTATCAATCCCGTAATTTCCCTGAACGGTAATGGTGGTAATGACGCCTCAGGCCTGGGCTCAGGTATCATGACGGCCGGAAGAGCCGAGGTCACCATCCGCAACGCCCGGATCATCAATACAGGGGCAAACAGGAGCGCCCTGTTTGTCCGAAACGAAGGAATAATTCATGTAAATAATTCCTATATTGAGGTTAACAATGGCCCCCCGGCTGCGGAAGGTGCGATTTCTGCAGATGGCATGATGATGCCCGGGCCCTGGCTGCTGGGAATAACGGGCAACGTCCGTGCCGTTAACATTATTGAAAGCGGAACAGCATACTTTAACAACACCCATATAAAATCCCAGGGTTGGGGAGCACTGTCAACCGACGGTCCCGTAAAAATCAGGCTTTACGCAAGCAAATGCCTTATTGAAACCGTCGAAAGCGGTTACGGTGCCTATGCCATTGGCGATTGTCTCGATTTCTTCAGTGAATGTACTTTCAACGTTGCCGATTATGGTTTGATCCTGTGCGATAACGCAAATGCCACCTTCACGGACGGTACCGTAGTGAATTCGAAAAAGATCGGTGTTATGATGCATACCGGAACGGGTGGCGGCAAGCTGATCATCGACAAGGGAAGCGTGTTCAATACAAAATCGGCAGTGATACAGATCAAGGGTCGGGGAACTGAGATCATTGCGGACAACGCACAACTGAATTCCGAAAGTGGTGTAATCCTTCAGTCGATGGCCAACGACGATCCGTTTTTCACAAGCGGACAGGGGACCGCCATGGGCACCCGGGGCTTCAGCAGGGATGTCAACGCCACTTTCAGAAATATGACCCTGAAGGGAGACATGATTAACAGCTGGACCGATTCCAGTGCCCTTAATGCCGTTTTCGAAAATACCACCATAACAGGTGCCATAACCACCGGCACGGTAAAGCAACCCACGGGTCCCGGGGGCGAAAAGCTTTCCCTCCAGTCGCCCGAACTGTATTACCTCATAGGACAGGTTACCAATACGTATTGTGCCATGTTCGATGATCCGTACGGTGTTTCTGTCAGGCTTGATAAAAACTCCGCCTGGATTGTGGATAAAACTTCCTATATAACCAGCCTGACCATCGACAGGGGTGCCGTTGTCAAGGCCCCCGAAGGATATATACTTGAGATGACGGTTGACGGCAGAACGGTTAAGGTACGTCCCGGCACCTACAGGGGCGACATCATACTTTCAGTTTCAAAGGATATTTAGTCTGTTGACAATGGACCGTACAATGACACCACATTAACCGGAGCCCCCTTTAACCAATGGATTCAACGAAGGTAACGAACACAGGATCTCATTCCAGAATAAGATAGGGCCATGCTTAAAGACTTCAGTCAGGTGATCCGGGAAGCCAGAAGCGCAAAACCCCTGACCATAAGTGTTGCAGTGGCACAGGACGGTGAGGTGCTGAAGGGCGTTAAAAAAGCCATGGCGAGGGGACTGGCAAACGCGGTTCTGGCAGGGAACCGCAACCTTATCCGACCCCTTGCCGAAAAACTCGGCCTTAAGGATCATTACCGGATCATCCATGAACCGGATGATGAAAAAGCTGCGCTGAAGGCAGTTGAACTTGTCAGAAACAAAGAAGCGCAGATCCTGATGAAGGGTCTGATCAACAGCAGCAACTTCCTCCGGGCGGCCCCCAATCCCGGCAAGGGACTGCGGTCGGGCAGACTGCTCAGCCACCTGACTGCTTTTGAAATCCAAGGCATAAGAAAGCTGGCCTTCTTTATTGACGGGGGAATAAACATTGCCCCTTCCCTGGCGGAAAAAAAAGAAATACCAGAAGGCGTAAAAAATAAAGTAATTTAATATTCACCTATCCGGGTAAAGGAAATGATAAAATTGTTGACTGGAAATGAGGCAGTGGCAAGGGGTGCGTGGGAGGCAGGGATATCGTATGCAAGTGCCTATCCCGGGACACCGAGTACCGAAATCCTTGAGAACATTGCAAGGTATAAGGAGGATATCCTGGCAGAATGGGCGCCCAACGAAAAAGTGGCCCTGGAATGTGCCTTCGGAGCTTCTGTTGCCGGAGCGAGGACACTTGCAGCCATGAAAATGGTGGGCGTCAACGTGGCAGCTGATCCGCTGTTCAGCATTGCCTACTCCGGCATAAACGGCGGGATGGTGCTTGTATCGGCCGATGATCCGGGATTGCATTCATCGCAGAACGAACAGGACAACCGTTACTATGCCAGGTTTGCCAAAATACCAATGGTGGAACCCAGTGACAGCATGGAGGCAAAGGAGATGGTAAAGGCTGCCATGCAGATCAGCGAACAGTTCGGTACTGCGGTTCTATTCAGGATGACGACCCGGATATGTCACAGCAAAAGCAAGGTGGCACTTGGCGAACGGACGCCGGTGGAAAAAAAGCCTTATGTCAGAGACCTGTGCAAATATGATCTCGTTCCGGCTAACGCCCGCCTGCTGCATTACACCCTGGAGGGCAAAATTGAAAGGCTTGCAGCATTTTCGGAGGAAACGGACCTTAACTTCATTGATTGGCATGATAAGGCAACAGGGATAATCTCATCAGGAGTTGCCTACCAGTATGCCCGGGAGGTTTTCGGTGACAGCGCTTCTTACCTTAAACTGGGATTCACATTCCCACTGCCGATGAAAAAGATCCGGGATTTCGCCGCGCAGGTGGGGTCGCTCATCATCATCGAAGAGCTGGAACCGTTCATGGAGGAGCAGATCAGGGCAGCCGGGATTTCCTGCACCGGCAAAGATAAAATGCCCGTCACCGGAGAATTGTCGCCTGATATTATTGCCGAAGCCCTGCTGGGAAGGACTCCCCCTCCGCGCGTCATCGATCGCCCGGATATGCCCGGACGTCCGCCCGTACTCTGCGCCGGCTGTCCCCACCGCGGATTTTTCTATGTGCTCGGAAAACTGAAGAACGTGATGATAACGGGCGACATAGGCTGCTATTCACTGGGCGGTAATGAACCCTTGAACGCAATGGATACCACCATTTGCATGGGAGCCAGCATAAGCATGGGGCACGGGGCTCAGAAAGCCTTTGACAAGGCTGATACAAACATGCGGATAATCTCCACAATAGGTGATTCGACATTCTTTCACACAGGCATCAACAGCCTGATGCATGTTGTCTATAACCGCAGCAACACGATTACCTGCATCCTGGATAACCGGGTGACGGGCATGACAGGGCATCAGGAGAATCCCGGAACCGGTTACACCCTGCAGGGCATGCCCACGAAATCGGTTGACATAGAAGCACTTTGCCGTGCCATAGGAATAGATCAGGTGAGGACTATCGATCCCCTGAACCTGCGCGAGGTGAGGGAAACGCTGGACTGGGCCCTGTCGCTTTATGAACCTTCTGTCATCATCACGCGCCGGCCTTGCGTGCTGAAGAAGCTGTCAAGGGAGGACAGGGAAGAATTCGGTGACCGTACCGGTAAATGCAGGGTCGATCATGAATTATGCACAGGATGCAAGGTTTGCCTTAAAACGGGATGTCCTGCACTCCAGTATTCAGTTGCTACAAACAAGGTTACAATTGATGTGAGTCAATGTGTGGGTTGCCAGGTCTGCAAACAGGCCTGCAAATTCAAGGCAATAGAAAAAGTTGCACAGCCATGAAAGAGGAAGTAAAAAACATTCTGCTTGTCGGGGTGGGGGGACAAGGTACCATACTGGTGGGGAAGATTTTGTCAACGGGACTGCTGCAGGCCGGCTACGATGTCAAGATGTCGGAAATCCACGGTATGTCTCAGCGGGGGGGCAGCGTCAGCACACAGGTGCGCTACGGGAAAAAAGTTTATTCGCCCATCATGGGAAAAGGCCAGGCAGATATACTGGTATCCTTTGAACTGATGGAAACCATGCGGTGGATTGACTACCTGAGGCCTGCCGGCAGGGTTGTCATAAACGACTACCGCTTACCTTCGGTGCCCGTGCTTTCGGGGAAAACAGCCTATCCAGAAGGCATTGCAGAAATGCTGGCTTCACGCGCCGGCGCAACCATCATCAGAGCGGCAGACATTGCCGCCTCACTGGGCAATGCCAGGACCATGAACCTTGTTCTTTTCGGAGCGCTTGTAAAAGGCATGCGGCTCACCCATATTGACTGGGCTTCTGTGATCCGTGACCATATTAAAAGCTCCATGCTGGAAGTGAACCTTGCCGCATTCGCATCGGGCATGGCGGAGGCAAACTCCGTGTAAAAAAGCACAAAGGGATACCCGACGCGCATGATCATCATCCTGTTTTTTGGATTCTGACTTGTGTTTACGGACAGGTTCAGTTTTAACAGGGAACTGGGTGCCGGCACCTATCCCGACCTGATCCCAGGGCCGCCTGAACCATACAAAACATTCAGCGAGACCTGGAGCTACGGTGATCCGGATGAGGTGCTGATGTTCAGGGGTCCGTACAAGGAATGGAGCGAAATAAAAGCCTTGTATAATAAATAATCCGTAACCGTCCATACTATGACGGTATGCCAGGAGACCACCTGAAAACCCAACACATAAACAGGGGCTGTTCATCGGGGCAGCCCCTATGTTCAAATCAGAATCAAAAGGTGAAAAAATGATTGTCAGTACTCAATAATCCGCGGAAGCTTTTGTGCTTCTTTGATCCATTTGCTGGTTTCCTTCAGGGAAGGCACCCGGCGGCAAAGCTTCTTGGCTGCGTTGACTTCCGCCATTTTTTTGGCCAAGTTGTCTGCTTTGCGCTGGGCCAGTTCAGGAATTGTATCAACACCAGAAGCTTCGAGCAATTCCGAGTACTGGGGCCCCACACCGGTTATCCTCAGCAGGTCGGCCATATTGGCGAATTTAAGAATCTGTTTTTCATCCAAACCTGACTTCTTTGCCAGTTCCTTCCGCTGCTGGGGGGTTTTGCTTTGCTTCAGCAATCCCATGGTGCTTTTAATGCCGGCCTTGGCAAGCTTTTTTCCGAAGGCAGGTCCAATGCCTTCGATTTGTTCGTGTCTGTAATTCGTCATGTCACAATTTTTTTTTCCTACTCATCTGGCTTTTCGGTATCGCCCCGTTTTTACTGGTCACTGGTCTCCAGGAATACTTGGTGGATATAAAAATACCCAAATAAGTTAACACCTTCAACCATATATATTAATAGATATGAACAGATTAAAATCCGGAATCACGGAATCGCGGTTTTCTGGCTGTCAATCCACAGCAACACCCTCTTAAAAAAATCAATGCCTGCATTGACATGACCTTCCTCATCTGTCGCAATAAGTGTGACTCCGGTCGAACCGTTTGAAACCATTTTATCATAGGTATGCTGTGAGTCATAAAACGGGATTATCTCATCTTTTGTGCTGTGATATATCATCAGCCTGCCTTTGGGGGCCCATTCATCCACGCTGTTCTCAAGCAGTGCCTGCATCAGCTCCGGTTCATTATGCTGCAGGAGGTTGCGAAGAAAGTCCGGGTTAAGCAGGCTGTCAAAACTGCAGGCCAGCTGTCTGTCAATTTCATCCCGGCCATACCTGCCGCTGATCAGGTCAGGTATTTTTTCCGCGTAAGGTTCCCTGAAAAAATCAGTAAGAGGCCGGTTCCATCCGTATATCTCATTATAGGACGTCAGCAGCAGGGCAAGATGACTGGGTGCCGGGTACCTGTTTTTTTCGAGGGCATCATCCAGCAGGTTTGTCAGGTTAAATCCGCCTGCCCCGACAGCCGCGGCTTCAATTTGAAAGGCCGGCGCCGGATTCTCTTCAATCATCTTCAGGGCAGCCATTGCACTATATCCGCCCTGTGAGTATCCCACAAGGTATTTTTTTTCATTCACGCACAGTTTCATATCCCTGATGAATTCATCCCCTGCCAGCACAAGGTCTATCATGGTCTGCGCCGAGTACTTGTAGTTGTGGATGGGGAACAGCAGGTCCTTCGAGGTGCCGAATCCGATCATGTCGGGCACCAGAACAACGAAACCTGCAGAAGCTATAAACTCAAAGCCTGTATAGTTGTCCGGCAGCCTGAATTGTGAAGGGGCATCCTCATCCGCAAAAATCAGTCCGTTCCCGACGGCAAGTACCGGCACCTGAATGCATCCGGAGGCAGGAAAGGAAATGATGCCCGACACCACAACAGGTGTATCCCTGAAGTTTGTCCTGTAGGCTATTTTATAAAGTTTTATCGGGTATTTCAGATAGGTGGCAAGCTGGGGGTAACCTGCCAGTTCGGCTGTTGATACCATGGCAGCCAGCGAAACCTCTCCCAGGCTGACGGCATCGACAAGGCAGCCACCCGGATGAACCGTCAGGGAATCGTCAGGGAGAGGGTCATCTTCTCTGGTACAGCAACAGAACATGAGGTTAAGACACAGGGTAAGACAAAAGACGCCTGTGGCGAATTGTATAAAAATTGGTGCCTGATGAGATGGCCCTTTCTGCAGCTGGCAGGGCAGAGATAAACTTTCCTGAGACATCATCTGAAGTTCATTCCCGGTTGTTGCCTGAATTCCTTCTTGAGAGCCATGCGTCAAGGGGAATGAGGGCTGCATTGATGCCGATGATAACGATGGTGCCGATAAGGGTCTGTACAAAGTATCCCGAAGCGGCAAGGCAGCCGACAGCGGAACTGCACCAGATGGTTGCGGCTGTTGTAAGTCCATGTATGTTAATACCTTCCTTAAAAATGATGCCCGCACCGAGAAAACCGACACCGGTGACCACCTGTCCGATAATCCTTGTCACGTCACCTCCCGGCTGGGTAATCTGCAGTGATAGAAGAACATACAGTGCGGATCCGGTGGCAACAAGACCATTGGTCCGCAAACCGGCAGATTTGTTGCGCCATTGCCTTTCAAAACCGACTAGCAGACCTGCAACTGTTGCGGCAGCCAGTCTCAGTATGAATTCAGCATTTGTCATAATGTGTATTTTACTCACCAAAATAAAATTTCAGGTCAG
>JAXDCR010000234.1:0-11557 GCA_034677845.1 Bacteroidales bacterium
GCTGCGCAGGGAGACCTTCCATACTTTCAACAGGTCTTACCTGATCATATCGCTTTTGCTGTCATTCATCATACCGCTGATACGGCTCAGACAGCCATTTGCTGAACCAATTGTTTATCTGCCGGATTTTATGGATACAATGGCCAATTACCCTGTAAAGGATTTAAAAGACGTGGAACCGGCCTTCCGGTTTACAGACGTTCTTAACTGGTTATATGCAGGCTTTTCAGCTACTGTTGCTGTTTTATTCCTGCTTAACATAAGCGGTATGCTGGCACTAATATGGAAGAATGGCTTTACTCTGCATGACGGATACAGGATCGTGTGCTTAAAGGACGGCGCACAATCCTTTTCCTTTTTCAGCATCATTTTCATTAGCTCTGAACCATTTTCTGATGAAGGATATGATCAGGTGCTGAGGCACGAGATGGCACATGCCCGCCAGTACCATTCAGCCGACATCCTGTTGTTTCAGGTTGCCCGAATATTTCAATGGTTCAATCCATTCTATTATTATGCCGAAAAAGCATTAAAAGAAACCCACGAGTACCTGGCGGACGGCTGTGTGCTGGAGCAGGACGGCCGGCCCGACAGGTACAAACTGCTCCTCCTTGCCCAGGTTTTAGGGGTGCGACCCGGGATTTTTAACTTTTTTAATCGTTCTCTCATTAAAAACCGAATCGTTATGATAACAAAAGTAAAATCCTCACCGCCAAGGAAATACAAGTATCTGGCGGTAATACCGGCAATTCTGCTGCTTGTGTTGCTGAACTGCCGTGAAGATCTGCAAACCGCAGTGGCTGCAGAAATGACCGCATTCTCTTCCGCGCCTCAGTCCCCTGCCCGCCAGCCATCATTCTCCGTCAGTGAGGTGACAGCCGTTCAGCTCCAGACCCCGGAATCCGCATCAGAACCGTTGCCTATATCTGTAGAGGCAATGGCAAGATCCGTTCCGGATGCGGCCGCGGCCGTCATGCCCGAAAGCCCTGTCCTGCAGGATCCTGTATTTGTATTTGTCGAAAACTCAGCAAGCTTTCAGGGAGGCAATATTGAGAATTTCATGCAATGGGTGCAGAAGAACATTGTTTATCCTGCTGATGCGAAAGCGGAAGGAATCTTTGGCAGGGTCACCGTTCAGTTTGTTGTCAACAGCTCCGGCAAGGTCAGCAGCGTTAGCATCATGCGTGGGGTGTACCCAAGCCTTGATGCCGAAGTCGGCCGGGTGATCCTGTCATCACCTGACTGGAAGCCGGCCATGCAAGGCGGTAAGGCAGTCAATCAGCAATTCACCATTCCGGTCATATTCACCATGACCGAATGAGACACTATATTCCGGATATATTGCATATTTAGATTTCCGTATTTTTGGGGGTGTTTATCTTAATACGAGCCGTTGCCATTTAATTGAAGGTTCATGTCATTCCGGGAGGTGTATACCGCTGCACCTCCCGTTGGGCGATCGGTAATACTTTCCGTTGTGATAAGACATCAGGGATTCTACAACCCGCACCATCGCAAAACGGGAAGTAAATTCCTGACCAGCACCCCAAAGAGGAAATCACATTTTGCTTCAGGTCCCTTTAACAGCACCAGCATGTATATAAACCTTTCCCGCCTTCCCCTGAAACTGAGCGCGTATTGCTGATCATGCCCCAGCGTCCGTATGCAGGCTGACTGCAGCCATCGCAGGCGGCCGGTTCGGATAATATGATCCTTCAGCTGCTCCTGTACCTCATCTCCGAAGTATGATTCCAGCAGCAGCATGGCCAACGACAGGCTCTCTGTAGCATGCAGCTTTCGCGCAATGGCAAGAATTTTCCCGAAGTCAAGCACCTCATGCTTTGCCACCAGAAAAGCCCTGATATCCAGCAGCCACGTCAACCTTGAAAACTGATGCAAGGCCCCATGATAGCAAAGGTATGCCAGGTATTTCTCATCAGGCAGAACCGGGATTGATATGCCCTCCAGCTCCATTTCAGCGAGGTCGGCAAAAAAATCCACGAACAACCCTTTCGTGAGGTATGTGTTTGCACCTGGCCTCAGGTGCAGGTCAACCAGGCAACGACTTTCCGAAGAAGAGTACACAACCTCCCTTTTGGCCGTCAGCAGGAATCCTTTGCCGAAAACAGTCCTGAAATCATGGTTACCTGAGGGTGAATATCCAAGATCCTTCAGGATCCTGTCAACGCGGGAGAAGTCCTCCTGTTTCACCAGCATGATGTCCAGGTCCGTCGATTCCTTCAGAGCCTCCCTTCCATAGATCATGCGTGACAGCTGCGGCCCCTTGATAACTGCGAAGGAAATATTTTGTTCTTTAAGCTTTATGGCAATCCTGATGAGCTCCTGAAGCTGTGTCAGTGCCCTTAGGGCATTTCTTTTACTGCAGGTTTCAAGGGTTTCAGTATGCTCAGGACTGAGAAAACCAGGATGCTTCCTGGCATAAACAAGCAACCGGTGACTGACTTTATGCATCCTGGCCAATGCCACGAGCCTTTGCCGGTCAAAATTACCCTGAATTCTTCCGGATCCTTCCCTGCCTGAAAGAAGCCTCAGTAATATGCTGACTTCCGGATCCGTGACTCCGGACAAGTTCAATAAACCTTTTTCAGTGTTTCTATGATTGCCCTTTCTTTTCATCCGCCAGGCCTCAATGGTTAAAGTAAAGCATGATCATCAGGTAATCATAAAAAGCGCCGGGCATTGAGTAGTTCGACTCCTGCTCATCACGCCTGACAATCTTCCCGTACCATTGTCCGAAACGTGAAAAGTCAAATATCTCATTCAGATATGCCGATCCCGAGCAATGACGGATCCGTTCCATTATGGATTCCTTTTCGTTCACCAGGCTGAAATAGACCTGGGGGATCGTGGAAAGGGACTTGTCATCGCGCTGCCGGATTGTTTCCGGCACAAGATTTTTGATAGCCGCCCTGAACAGGTAACGGTTTGTGCCGTGATGCTGTTTCAGCCATGGCGGTAATGCCATGAAAGTCTCAATAAGGTTTTGGTCCAGCAGAGGATACCGGTATTCCACCCCGAACTGGGCTGCAGCCGCATAGCAGTATTCCATGCGCTGGGGAACATGGTCCATTCTGATGCGGTTCAACTGCCGCGCAGACAGTTCTGCGAAGTAAGGCAATCGGTACTTTTTGGCGAGCCGTTCGCGGAGCTTGTTTTTCCTGGCAAAGTCCTCCTGAAGCGGAAGTGATGCAAAGCGCCTGTCAAGGAACTCCGGTGTGAAGATGCCGGATCTGCTCTCAGGCTTATGGGTGAATGAAAGCAAATAATTGAATGCAAGCTTTCCTGGTTTTATAAGTGATCTGAGTGTGATGCCCTTATGATACAATTCATCGGCCATGTGCCGCCATTGCCCTTCCCTGATCATTTCGTTCCAGGGAACAGATATACGGGCAGACACCATCTCATCCCCGCCAAAGCCTGACAGCAGCACTTCTGCCCCTTTCTTCCCTGCCGCCTCATAAATGCCCCGGTTGAAAATATGATAATGCTGCTGAACAAAACATCCCTGAAGTTTTATGGTCTGCTCCAGTAATTCAGCTATGGTCATCCCCAGGTAATCCACGCCTGTCCATTCCATCTCTTTGAACTCAAGCATGCGATCGATCCACTCCCGCTCATCGGTGAAGGTTATGTCTGTCCCTGTCGGAAACACATTTGAAAACGAATATAATTGCGAACCTGTCCCGCAGGCGGTCATGGCTGCAATTCCCGTTACAGCTGCCGAATCCAGTCCCCCGCTCAGCTCGGAGCCAATGACGGAAACCTCCCTGCAGCGCATGTCAACTGCGTTTATGAGATCCTCTCTCAGGATTTCAATATAATCATTCTCCTGTTTCAGCCGGATGGTTCTGCATGGATCAGGGTTCCAATATGGCTCTTCTTTAACTTCATTTGCAGAGACGCGTAAGGTATGCCCCGGTTTTAACCGGTAAATGCCCTCATAGGGAGCCAGATCCCTTTTTGTTTTAACAGTGACCAGGCTATCCAACAGGTATTCATTCCTGAGTGGTGGCAATGTGTCATAAAAGGCAAGCACCTGGCGCAATTCCGAGCCGAATATAAAACTGTTGAGGTGCAAACCGTAAAAAAACGGCCGTACCCCTGCCGGATCGCGTCCACAGAAAATATTCCCGCTTTTTATGTTAACAATGACAAAGGCAAAATCTCCATACAGATGACGAACACAGTCTTTGCCCCAGCGCAGAAAGGATTTGAGGATCAGCTCAGCCGCACCGGGTTGTATATCTGAATTGCCAAAACCAAGTTTCCTCAGCAATTCCTTCCATTTAAAGAGTGTTCCGTCAGCAGCTATAATAAAATCCCCTTCCTGATACAGAAACTTTCCGGTTTCATCAGCCTTTTTATGCCCTATTAATGCCGCAAAGAAACATCCGCTGCTCCATTCAAGTGTGTCAAGCCTGCGGGGGACCATGTACGTGGCTGCCTGTTTCATCCGGATCACGCCCAGCGGATCCGGACAATGATGTTCTGTTTGTATGATCCCGAAAACAGGAGGCATGACTGCCTGATTTGTAACCCTAAATTACACCCTTCTTATTTATATCTTTCCTTCCAAAGCTGCATTTTTTATATCCACCGTAAATACGGCATCCCTCAGGTTTTGGTAGTCCACTTGCGGAGATTTGCCTAATTTTACCGTATGATTGACCATTCGGCTTTCCCATATTCCTATATTGCTTTTAACCTGCGGATATTGTCACAGCTGAAGATCACCGGTTTCACACCGGCTCAAATGACTGAAGCTGATGTGCATGTTTTTGAAGGTCTGGTTCCGGAAGCACTTGATAATCCGGTCAACAGGAGTGCCCTTTACCAGTCCACTGACACTGAATTTCTCCTCAGGGTGGAAAATGTGGCTGCTTACTATGTAAAGGGTGGCAGGGAAATTACCGTGCAACGGCTGGGTACTGCCTCTGACGGCGAGATTTCTGCCTATCTCACCGGTGCTTCATTCGGCGCATTGATGCATCAGCGACGGCAGCTTCCGCTGCACGCTGCTGCAGTACTCTTCAGGGGTAAGTGCATTCTGATATGCGGAATTTCCGGAGCGGGAAAATCAACGCTTGCAACCGCACTGATTCAGGCCGGCGGCATGCTTGTGGCCGACGATATTTCCGTGATTGATTTTTCAGGAGACAAAGCCAGGGTATGCCCGGCATTTCCGACAATCAAGATCCGGGAAGACAGCCTGAAACATCTGGGGATAGAAGCAAAGGGACTGGAGCAGGTGCGCGGTGAGCTCAGGAAGTATTATTTGTCAGTCGGGTCTTTTAATAAAAATTATATCCCAATTGACCATATTTTCATACTCCGTCCGCACAACCTCAGTCACATCGTAAAACAGGAACTGCAGGGAGTCGATAAATTCAAAGTATTGAAAAAACATACTTATCTGTTCATGAGCATACCCAAAACAGGTCTGGAGGTCAGTCATTTTGAACTGGTTAACAGACTGGCTGCCTCAGTGCCTGTGACCGTTATTGCCCGACCTGCCGGCATAATTGACACTGAAAAACTGGTTCAGGTCATTGCAGGCTCCTGATAAGATGCCCTGACAGGAAATGCCCTGGAATGCTTTGCTCACTGCCCTCATGAAAAGTTTAAGCCGATTTAGTGCTACCGAATATCATAAAAAAGCCTTAAATTTACTTTGACGATATAGTCTTGAGAAAAAAAGAATGATGGGTTTATTCACCGCCAGGAGGGGAATCGGACCTGACACCATCCTGCAGCGTAATAAGGATATGCTCTTCAATGAGATTGACGGCGAAGTGGTTATGCTGAGCATTGAAAACAGTGAGTACTATGGGTTGGATAAGGTTGGTTCCAGGATCTGGGAATTGCTTGAAAACCCAATAAGGTTTGACGCGCTGGTAAACATATTGATGAAGGAATATGAAGTTCCCGAGAAGCAATGCAGGGAAGATACACTGTTTTTCTTACAGAAACTCGCTGATAAAAATGTCATCACGGCATCCTGACCCTGTCTGCCATCGTATAAAATAAAATTAAGATGTAGAGTTTTATTAATGAAATTGCCATACTATATCCGGAGATTCTGGGAAATACCCTGGCTTGAGAAAAAAATGCTTTTAAAGGGTTATTTTTTGGCAATCCCCATCGTTTTAATGCTAAAATCCATTCCCCTGAAGTATTATTATAAATTGATTGCCACACAGCCTGATTTTGTAAAGGATCATACCATTAAACAGAATGACGACAATCTTAAGTATTTATATATTATCAGGAGAACGCTTGGAAGAATTGAAAAACTTACATTTCGCAGATTCAGCTGTCTGGAAAAGTCGCTCCTGATTAAATGTATGCTTAATTCATTCGGAGTGCAAGGAAAAATAGCATTTATATTGAACAAGACTCCGGAAATTTCTCTGCAAGCACATGCCCGGTTTTTTTATTCAGGGAAAGATATACCTTCGCTCAAGCGTAACAAGGCTTGCGTTTTATTGATTGAATAACATGCATGCATCCAAATAAACAGGATTAGCTATGAAGACTGCCGCAAATAATGAGTATGAAAGAAAAAGGGCGGAGTGGTCACCGCCACAATTAATCAGTCTCGATTTTAAAGAAACCAAAGGGGGAACGTTCGCTGATGAACAGGAAGAGTACTACGGCGAAATTTATGAAATAAGTCCGTGATTTTAAAAACTTGAATTATTCATCCTCCCTTATTACGGATATCGATTGATTTTTTATGTGGTACCCGGATACTAAAAATCACAATTACATGAACCACCCGTATCAGATGCTTGATAAAAAATATTATGATAATTTAGGTGCTCCATGTGTTGTGTAATCAGCTAATAATTAATACATCAATGATAAGATAAACGTATGAACCCTCCATGTTTAATAAACACAGACAAGCATGAAAATAATTTTTAAACACGGAGGTTCCATGTGACCTTAAAAATTAAAATTATGTACACATGAAAAGAATTTTACGATTATTTCTTTTTTACCTGGTATCCAACATTGTTATATACAGTTCACAAGGGCAAGAATGGGTTACTTCCTATGTAATCAATGGAACCACCATAGAACCTCAAAGTTCTGTTACAGATAAGGATAATAATGTATATATATTAACCTCCTTTAATGATACCATTTATAATCCATTCATAAAATCTTATGGCCTCAAAGATCTGTTTTTAATTAAGATAGATCCATCGGGAAATATTTTATGGCATAACAGGATTGGCAATATCAGTCTGGACGTACCCGGAGGCATCGATCTGGATAATCAGAACAACTGCTATTTCTCCGGCACATATTATGAAACCATAAAATTCACCCCGGAAGATTCTCTGATTCATAAAGGAAATGGTGATGTATTTATCGCAAAATACAATTCCAATGGGACATTTCAATGGGCAAAAAGAGTTGCCTCATGTTCCACGATCCAGTCAACGGCTGATTTGAAATATGACAGATTCAGCAATAACATTGTTCTGGCAGGCTTTTTCAGGGATACCCTTGTTTTTGAAAACAATAATGTAAAAGTTGACACGCTGTTTGGAAATTCCAATGTATCTACCTTCATCGCCAAATTTGATAATAACTGCAATTATATTTGGGGTAAGCGCTTTTTAAGCACCAATACTTTAACGCGCATAAAAAAAATAGGCATCAGTAAGAATGGCTATTATTTCGGGGGGCATTTCCAGGGTGATATGATCCTGGATATCGGCACCATTTCAGGCCTTGCACCAAACAATTATGAATCGTTTGTATTTAAAACTGATCTGAATGGCAACGGCCTATGGGTAAGGCGAATACGTGGACCTCTTACGGAAAACTTCAGGACCCTGACAACTGATGAATATGATAACGTATACCTGTTGGGCAATTATAACAGTCCCTCTGTCACCATTGATTC
The DNA here is from genome assembly GCA_034677845.1 of Bacteroidales bacterium. Taxonomy (GTDB): domain Bacteria; phylum Bacteroidota; class Bacteroidia; order Bacteroidales; family UBA10428; genus UBA5072. The sequence goes on from JAXDCR010000234.1 coordinate 7,943, forward strand.
GACAGCATCCATTACAAATACATATTCAGGTAATATCGGCGGTTACGATACTTACATGGCCAAATACAACCGCAGCGGTGTACTGCAATGGTTCCTGAGGAAAGGAAGCACGGCAAGAGACATCTATAACGATTTTGTGGTCCGAAACAATGTTATCTATGCAACCGGCTATTTTGCCAACCAGATCGTCTTTCAGCATGACACCCTGCGGACCGATAACCCATTGAATGAAGATGCATTCCTGGCAGCGTTCAACCAGATAGGCGATCCTATCGCCGGGGTGAGCATTGTGGGTACCGGCAACTACAATGATGCCGGAACCATTGTCAATATGGACGCCAATTCAAGGGCTTATGTATCCGGATATTACAAGTCACAGCAGATACAAATCGGAGACCAGACCTACACCAGCAATAACGTTAACAAGAGCGACCTGTTCTTTGCCATTTATGAACATCCCCTGAAGGCAGTCATTACAGCCGAAAAGATGATTTCATGCTACGGACTGACCGATGGCATGCTGAAGGTAACTCCCTATTTCGGCAAGCCTCCGTACACATACAAATGGAGCCATGATCCGTTGCTGAACCAGCCTGCCGTCACCGATCTGCCACCCGGGGTGTACAAGGTGATCGTTACAGATGCCAACAATAAAAAGGACAGCACCTTTGCGACAATCACCCAGCCCCTGCCCGTCACCATCACGGAAAATGTCACGGATGTTTCCTGTTTCAACGGTGAGACCGGGTCAATCAGTCTGCTCGTGACAGGCGGAACCGTCAGCGGGGATTACAATTATTACTGGACATCGTCTGACGGATCCGGTATTGAGCCGAGGGCAAAGAATCAGAGTGGTCTGAGTGCAGGATTATACAATATTGAAGTCAGGGATGACAACCTGTGTTCGGCATCCAAAGCGATTACAGTTAACCAGCCCGACAAGGTCACTTTTTCAGGATCGGTTGTCACACCCATCACCGTGCCTGTGCCCGGCAATGGTGCAGTCACCCTTTCTGCCCTGGGCGGGAACCAGCCTTTCAGTTATCAATGGGCGGGACCGGACAACTATTCCGCAACAACGAAAGACATAAGCGGTTTGGGAAAGGCCGGCCTGTACAAAGTCACTCTCACCGACAGTAAGAACTGCCTGGCTGACACCACCTTTACGGTTGCCGATGCAAATACCCTTGTTGCACAGGTAACCGCAAGGACAGATGTCACATGCCACGGACTGGATAACGGAACGGCAACAGTCCTTGTCACAAACGGGCAGGCTCCTTTCACCTTCAGCTGGAGCGACGGCGTTGTCACCGCCACTGCCTACCGGTCAGGAATGGCGCCCGGAAAATACCAGGTTCTGGTTACAGACGGCCTTTCCCAAACTGCCACCGATTCCGTTGAGATCAGGAGTCCTTTGTCTCCACTTATGCTAAGTTTACATCCGCAGGATCTGCAATGCTACCAGGACAGCTCTGGTGTGATCGACCTGACGGTTGCGGGAGGCACCCTTCCCTACCAGGTTGCCTGGAATAACGGATATGCCGGCGAGGACCTGGTTAACATCGATAAAGGCACATACGATGTGGTTGTCACAGATGCACACGGATGCATTGCATACGGCAGTTCCAGCGTCGATGAACCCGGACCCATTGTCCTGGACATCGACCTTGAAGGTGAAAACCTCTGCCCCGGAGACAAAGGAGTGATGGCCATTGCAGAGGCAAGCGGCGGTTTTGGTTCCTTCGAATATCTCTGGGATGATCCCGGTGCGCAGATCACCGAAACAGCGTATGACCTGGAAGCCGGAACTTACACCGTTACCGTGACTGACCAGCATGGCTGCCGGAAGTCTGGTTCTGTCATGATCACAGAACCTGCTGCATTTATCACCACAAGGGTTGATTATGAAGAACCTTCCTGTCCCGGTGATGCAGACGGATCAATTGTTCCCTGGATAACCGGAGGGACAGGCGGTTATGACTATGTCTGGTCAAACCAGGTTTATAAATGGGCCAATGACAACATTCCTGCAGGCACATATACCCTGACCATCCGGGATGACAACAACTGTGAGTTTATCCAACAATATACCCTGAACGATCCCGACACTGTAAAGATACTGTCCGTCGAGACCACGGATCTCACCTGTTCCGGAATGCCAGACGGATCAATTACCATCATAGCCACCGGCGGAACAGGTGCCTACCGCTTTTCGGTTGACGGTGGCACCGTCTTTGGCAGCCAGCCGACAATAACCTCCCTTGCCGAAGGAAATTACACAGTTGTTGTTAAAGATGCCAACAACTGTGAATCAGCTGATTATCCGGTCACCCTGCTCAAGTCAGAAACCTGTAAAATGATCATATACGATGCTTTCAGTCCCAACAACGATGGCAGGAATGACTACTGGAACATAGGCAACATAGACAATTACCCCCTGTGCAGTGTGAAAATCTACAACCTCTGGGGCATTCTGGTTTTCTCCTCAAACGGTTACGGGAATGCCTGGGATGGTACATACAATGGCAAAGATCTTCCGGCCGGCACCTATTATTATCTGATCGACCCGGGTGACGGCTCTGACATGATCAGTGGTTCTGTAAGTATTGTGAAGTAATTCAATCATATATTAAATCATGAAGAAGTTCGCAACAAAAATAAATGTCTGGCTGTCAGCCTCCGTCATTTCAACATTGATCATGGCAGGCCTTGCATTAAATGCACAGCAAATCCCCAATTTCAGCCTGTACAACATGAACCATTACCTTGTCAATCCTGCCGCCACCGGAATTGATGACCGTTTTCCGGTATCCTTTTCTTTCCGCAAAATCTGGGCCGGCATTGAACAGTCCCCGTCCGTGCAGTATTTTTCAGGATCTCTTAAAGTTGCCGACGACATGGGAGTGGGCGCGCGGCTTTTCAACTATCAGGCAGGACCATTGAGGAAAACGGGACTGGAAGGAACTTACAGCTATCACCTTGACCTCGGACAGTCCGGCCCAAGACTGTCTTTCGGGCTGTCGCTGCTGCTTTACCAGTTCTACCTTAACAAATCCGGATTGACGGTGGAGGACACCGACGACCAGGTATTTTTCGGAGATGAAAGCATGTTCGTACCGGATGCGGGGGTGGGAACATACCTGTACGGGGACAACTACTTTGTGGGTTTGTCAGTGCCCCAGCTTTTCCAGCGCAACATTGACCTTAAATCGGACAAGATCCTCCAGCAGAGACAGGTAAGACATTACTACCTGCATGGTGGTTATGTTTTCAGAGCGGGGACCAGCTTCAGGATCGAACCGTCTGCCCTGCTTAAAATGACGGAATCCGGCATTTTCCAGGCTGATGTCAATGCACTTGTCACTTACAATGACATGATCAGCCTGGGTGTTTCCTGCAGGACATCAGATGCTGTCGTATTCCAGGTGGGATACCACAATCCGGATTTGTTCGTCGGCTATGCATATGATCTGGCTGTTACGGCACTGAACAGGCAAAGCTTCGGCTCACACGAAATTCTTTTCACCTATTCCTTTGGAAATTTTATTCGCAAATGATCCGGGTTGCTCACTTATATTAAGTTTGTCATAAAAACAGATCCGGATGAACATTCTT
>JAXDCR010000235.1:0-12602 GCA_034677845.1 Bacteroidales bacterium
GGCAACCATGGTTGCCTTGCCGGCTTCGATCTCACCCGACCTTTTTTTCAGCTCCAGGATGACCGGAACCGACCCTGTAATGTCAATTACGGCAAACAGGATCATGAAAACGGAAAATATTTGAACAGCATTCAGTCTCATCGCCTGCCGTATCAATACTCTATTCTCATTTCTTTCAGCAAGTGCGAAGCCCCGGCAAACTTGTCAATAATAAAAAGCACATAACGGATATCCACGCAGATGCATCGTTGCATCTCTTCTTCATATATTATATCCCCGCTCATGGCTTCCCAGTTGCCATCAAAGGCCAGACCCACAAGCCGGCCGTCGGCATTCAGGACCGGACTTCCGGAATTTCCGCCGGTGATGTCATTGGTGGTTATGAAACATACAGGCATTGTGCCGTTTATTCCATAGGGACCGTAATCCCTGCTTTCGTAGAGTTCTTTCAGCCTTTGCGGAACAATGAACTCCCAGTTGGTGGTGTCTTCCTTCGCCATGACCCCTTCCAGGGTGGTAAAATAATCATAATGCACTGCATCACGCGGATTGTAAGCCCTCACACTTCCATAGGTCATCCTCATGGTGAAATTGGCATCAGGATAAAAAATCCTGTCAGGCTGCATTTCCATCAGTCCCCTTACATAAAGCCTGTGTCCCCTTTGATAATCGATTTCAAATTCTTCCAGGGCATAATAGAGGTAGCTGTAAAGTTCCAGTACCGAAATAGCTGCCACGAAGGCAGGGTCCTTTTCAAGTGTTTTGATGTCAGGTTTCAGCAAAAACTGATTAAGCTTTTCCTGGCTGGCAAAGACTGACTTTCTGAACATTTCTTCGCAATACCGGTTAAAATCATTTTTATATTTTGTCCTTACCAGGTTAAAGAATTCCGGGTGGTACTCCGCCGGTACATTTTCCTGGAATAACCTGAACATGGCAGGTGTCACCTTCATATCGGTTTCAATATGGTAATCCTTATAGAAGTTCTCACCCTCCTTTTTTATTTCAAACGCCAGGGAGTCTATCAATTTCTTGTTGTCCGGTGACCTGACAAGCGCAACACTCAGTATATAAGCCTGGTAAGCAAATGAAATAATCTCGCTGGCCGAAAGCAGGCACTCATAGGTGTAATCGATGGCTGATTTATAGGGAGCACGCTTTTCCACAGCCCGGCGTATGAGTTCCAGGGCTTCGCCGTACCTGCCGGTGCGTTGCTCATCCTGCAGCACCCACTGCTGGAATTGCTGTTCCTGCAAGAGTTTTGTTTCCATGACCTTCAGGCGCTTAAGGCCTTCATTCTGACCTATCGAGTATTTCCAGTAGTTAGAGGAGTCGAAATACTTTGAGGCATATTGTATGTTCACCTTTTCGTCAGCCTTCATATCCCCCATCAGGATGTCCTGGCGCAATCCCCGTATTTTGATACGGTTGGGATTTGTGATGTCAAGCAGTTCCTTCACTTCCCAGGATGTCATATACCTGTCGGTGCTGCCGGGATAACCCATTACCATGGTAAAATCACCGTTTTCAAGTCCCTTCAGCGAGACAGACAGGAAATTATCAGAGTGAAGCGGAACATTATCCGGTGCATAGGGGGCGGGATTGCCATCCCTGTCCCCGTAAACCCTGAAGATGCTGAAGTCGCCCGTATGCCGGGGCCACATCCAGTTATCGGTATCATATCCGAATTTGCCGATAGAGGAAGGAGGGGCTCCGACCAATCTGACATCAGTAAATATTTCATAGACGAAGAGATAGTAATTGTTGCCGCCGAACATCGGTTCCACGGAAGCCAGGTACCGTGAATCGCCGGTGGCCTCCAGAACAAGCGAATCCGCGACTCTTTCAACAGACCTCTCCCTCTGGTCCTCGTCCATATCATCCCGTACCTTCTTCAACACAATGGGTGTCACGTCCTCTATCTTTCTGAGAAAGCTTACCTCCAGACCTTCATTGGGAAGCTCCTCGCTTCTGTCTGCTGCCCAGAATCCATCCTCCAGGTAGTTGTGTTCAATGGTGCTGTGGCTTTGTATGGCATCATAGCCGCAGTGATGGTTGGTCAGCAGCAGCCCCTCTGCTGAGATGATTTCAGCTGTGCATCCATTGTCAAAAATGACGATGGCATCCTTAAGGCTTCCGCTATTTATGCTGTATATGTCTTCTGCACTAAGCCTGAAGCCCATCATATGCATGGTGTCTATGTTGAGTGAACGGATGAGCGGCAAAAGCCACATGCCTTCATCAGCCGCAAGGTGAACGGCGCGGAATGCCAGGAAAAACACGGCCAGGCAGATAACTTTTTTATTACGGTTCATAGAAAGTTCTGTTAAAGTAATGCAATGATTTTGGCTTTTAAAAGTAATGCAATGATTTTGGCTTTCAGAAATCCAGATCAAGCTGTTCGTTTAGCAAAGAAAAGCTTTTTCGGTGAAAAGATGAAATTCCGCATGCTTTTATAGCCCGGCGGTGGAAAGGGGTTGCATACCCCTTGTTTTTATTCCACCCGTATTGTGGAAATGCCTGGTGAAGGTCATTCATGCAATCATCGCGGTAAGTCTTTGCCAGTATGGATGCAGCTGCAATGGAGGCAAACTGCTGGTCTCCCTTCACTATGCAGGTGTGGGGAACAGATCTGTAACGCAGGAAACTGTTCCCGTCAACGATTATATGGCCAGGTTTTATGGTCAGATTGTCCAGTGCCCTGTGCATGGCCATAAAAGAGGTCACCAGTATGTTTAGCCTGTCAATTGTACCGTTGTCAACAGATGCAACTGCCCATGCCACGGCATCCCTTTCAATTTCCAGGCGAAGCTGATACCGCGTTTTTTCACTCAGCCTTTTGGAGTCATTCAGCAAGGGATTCAAATAATCATCCGGAAGTATGACTGCAGCAGCGTAGACGGGACCTGCAAGGCTTCCCCTGCCGGCTTCATCACAGCCTGCCTCGTATACGAACCGGTTAAAGCAGCTTTTAAGCATTGTTCCCTATTCTGGCTTCTCAGGAACGGAGAAAGCATCTGGTTGATTTCCGCCGGCCGATGATCGGCTAATCTTCATACATTTGTAAAGAAAATAATTTTCACCCATATTGAAAAGGAAATTTATTACAAATCTTGCTTTTCTGCTGTTTCTCAACCTGCTCGTCAAGCCATTATACGCATTCGGAATTGATGTAGGTGTTCAGAACGCGGTCGGGGAGGAAAGCTACGGCAACTATTTCATCCTTTTCAGTTTTTCAGTCATTTTCCAGATACTGCTTGACCTGGGCATTGACAATTTCAACCGGCGTGAACTGGCAAGGCAGGGAGACGTCTTCGATGTTTATTTTCGCCATATGGTGCCCCTCAAGGTCTTATTGGCCACCGGATATTTTTTGCTTTGCAGCATAACCGGTTATGCACTTGGATGGAGGGCCGGGGAGTTTGGATTATTGCTGCTTCTGCTTCTCAACCAAATACTTTCCGGCTTCGTTCAGTACGCCAGGTCAAATTTGGGCGGACTCCATCATTTCCGGCCGGACAGCATCCTTTCGGTGCTGGATAAGGTGATCGTCATTGTGGCGTGCGGTCTTATCCTGCTGCATCCCGTCGGCCGGATGCATTTCAGGATCGAATGGTTTGTTTATGCACAGACATGTGCATACCTGATCGTCACCGGAGTTGCATTTGCCATGATGTTTGCAAGGGTAAAAAACCTGCGTTTCAGCTTCAACATTCCATTTTACGTTTCGATCCTGAAGCGAAGCCTGCCCTATGCCCTGCTGGTTCTTCTTATGGCCGCCTATACAAGGTCCGGCTCGGTTCTGCTTGGCATCCTTCACCGAAACGGCAGTCAGCTGGCCGGAATATACGCACAAAGTTTCCGCCTGATAGAAATTCTTTCCAATTACGGATACCTGTTCACCATCATTCTGTTGCCCATGTTCTCACGTATGATCAATGACGGGGAAAGAACCGCACAACTGACCCAGTTGTCATCGCGGCTGCTTTTGGTGCCTTCGGTCATTGCTGCCTGTGCCTGTTTTTTCTACCGCTATGAAATCATCGATCTGCTTTACTTTGAACACGCAGCAATCTCCTCCGGCGTTTTCGGCATACTCATTTTTTCATTTCTGGGTATGTGTGTCACTTATATTTTCGGAACCCTGCTGACAGCTCACGGAAACCTGGGGATGCTGAATGCAATGGCAGCCATTGCCCTGGCTATTAATGTGCTGCTTAACTTGTTGCTTATCAGAAAGTCAGGTGTCATGGGTGCAGCGGTTGCCAGCCTCATCACACAGCTTTTTGCCTCGCTTTTCCAGGTTGTTCTGGCGGTAAGGATTTTTCATCTAAAGCCCAATGTGACACTGCTTGCGGGGATGGCTGTCTTTTCAGCGGTTGTTTTCTTCAGCGGCTGGCTTTTCCACCGGCTTGACATCAGCTGGATACTTTCATTGAGCCTTTACGTTCTTGTATCGCTTTCACTGTCGCTCACTGCCAGGCTGATAGACCTGGGCTCCCTGAAAAGGATTCTTCTTGAATCGGAAAGATGAGGAAGGATGATATGCAGGTTCATAAAAGCCGGAGTCTCTGCCTGACCGTTGCTGTTGATTTTATTTTGTATATAAACGGCCATTCGTTAATTTAGGCATGCCAATGATGGCATTTCACGGATGAACCTGGTACTGGACATAGGGAATTCGCAGGTCAAGCTGGCCTGGTTCCGGCAAGGCGTGCTGACCGGGAACCTCAGGATCGGTACTGCGGAATTCTTAAAAGATCCGGGGGTGGCGTTCAGGCAACATGCAGAAAATGCCATATTATGCTCTGTGGCAAAGGGAGACCAGGGCATCCGTGAACTGCTTGACAGAAAGTTCAGTTATTTTCTGATACTGGATGCTGCCACACCGCTGCCGTTCAGGGTCCTTTACGACAGTCCCCGGACCCTCGGCCATGACCGCATCGCTGCTGCCTGCGGCGCAAAAGCAAGATTCCCGGGCTTCACCGTACTGGTCATTGACCTTGGAACAGCCATTACCATTGACATCATAACCTCCTCCGGTGACTACCTGGGAGGCAATATCTCACCGGGACTGACCATGAGGTTCCGGGCATTGCACGGGCAGACGGCCGGACTGCCGCTTGTTGCATCTGACGGCAGCTTCCCCTTATTCGGAACCGGAACTCAGACTGCCATCAAAGCCGGGGTTCAGCAGGGCATACTCTATGAGATCAAGGGATACATCCGGGGCTTCAGAAGAAAATACCCTGAAGGGCACGTTGTGCTGACAGGGGGAGATGCCGCATTTTTTGCCGGCCGGATACGTCCGCCTGTTCCCGTCTTCCCTTTCCTTGTGCTGGAAGGCCTGAACAATATTCTTGAATTTAACGCAAAACGTTCCGGCTTTTAATGCCGTTTGCATAATTTTACCGGTAAAACAAGCATTGGCGAAATGATCAAAAGCAGTGCAGTAAGGATGCATTCAGAAGCCTCCCTTCCGGTGGCCCTGCTGTGTCTTTTTTGCATTTTTCTTGACACAACGCTGGTGTCGTGCAAAAATGACATTCAGACAATCAATGCCCTTACCGGGAGCCTTGACATGCCCAACCAGAGCGGTTATGACGTGGAGATCATTTATACGGATTCAGGACGGTTGCAGGGAAAGATCATTGCATCGGAACTCAACAGGTATGACAGGGTGGATGAACCTTACATTGAGTTCCCGCAAGGGTTTCAGGTTTTTTTCTACAGGAACAATGATACAGTGGAATCCTGCATAACTGCCGGATATGCCTTATTCAGGCAAAAAGACGAAATATGGGAGGCAAGGAACGAGGTCAGGGCGGAAAACTACTTTACGGGTGAAAAACTGGAGACTGAACAACTGTTCTGGGATCAGAAAAACGAAATGGTTTATTCCAATCAGTTTTCTAAGATCACCAACGCGGACGGGATTTTTTACGGTGAAAATGGTTTCACCGCCAATCAGGACCTGACCAGGTGGACTCTGAACGCATCAAAGGGCAGCGTGAATATAAGGGATGAAATAAATGAACAAAGCCAATAACATTCGATGGGCAAGGTATGGTTTATGATACTGGCCCTGCTGGCATCTGCTTTTTTTTCCGCCATTGAAAATGCCTTTCTGGCATCCAATAAGCTGAGGCTGGAACTTGACAAAAAACAGGGTCTTTTTTATGCCAGGATCATCAATTTTTTTCAGAATCATGCCGGTCAGTTCTTCGTGACGGTACTGCTCGGCAATACCCTGGCAAATGTCATTTTCGGCATCTGCACTGCCCGCGCGCTTGAACCTGCCCTTTCCACCCTCTTTCAATCGACAACCGGAATCCTGGCGACTGAGACCCTGATTGCCGCCGTTCTGTTGATAGCCCTGGCGGAGCTTCTTCCGAAATACATGGCAAGGATCGATCCGAACATAGTGCTGCGTATTTTTTCCCTGCCCGTTCTCCTTGTGTATGGAGTGTTTTATCCGGCCGGAAGAGCCCTTCAATGGGTAACGCAACTTTCACACGGCATTGGGAAGGACCCGGAATCGCAGGCTTTTTATGATAAACTGGTGTTCGGAAGGAAGGATCTGGACCACCTGTTACAGGAAAGCCAGGAGGGGGACAATGAATCGCTTAACGAGGAGAAGGATGGGATACGGCTTTTTCAGAATGTGCTCGACTTTTCAAATGTGAAGGTCCGCGATTGCATGATACCGCGCACTGAGATCATCGCAGCCGAAATCGGCACCCCGGTGGAAGAACTCAGACAGCTGTTCATCCGGAGCGGGTTCTCCAAAATTCTGATTTACGAAGAAAACATTGATACCATTATCGGGTATGTGACTTCCAAGGACCTTTTTAAAAATCCCGTTTCCATACGGTCGCTGCTTATCACCCTGCCCTATGTTCCGGAGACCATGCCGGCAAACAAGTTATTCAGGAAATTCATCCAGGAACATAAAAGCATTGCCGTGGTGGTGGATGAATTCGGCGGAATATCCGGAATGCTTACCATCGAGGATATCATGGAGGAAATTTTCGGGGAAATTGATGATGAGCATGATGTGGATGAATTCATAGAAAAAAAGCTCGGTGATGGTTATTATGTCTTTTCCGGCAGACTGGAAATTGACTACCTGAATGAGACTTATGACCTGTCCTTGCCTGAAACAGAGGAATATGTGACGCTGGCGGGGTGTGTCATATACCATCACGGCAGCATACCCAAACAGAATGATGTCATCCGGATAGGCAATTATGAGATCAAAATCCTGAAGGTAAGCCTGACGCGGGTTGAACTTGTGCAGTTAAAGACCCTGGATGAAAGGATTCCATCCGGTAACCGATGACAGGCCGTTGAAGGAAGTTGTTTTTTTTCCTGCTCTTCCTGCGAAACAAGATAAATTGCTATATTCGCAGCTGATTTTTAGAACGCTTTACAATTTGTTCCTATGGCAATATTAGAAAGACTGAGGACCAAAGCGGGGACTTTACTGGCCGTGCTGATAGGTGTGGCTTTGCTCGCATTTGTGCTGAGTGATTTTCTGGATTCGGGAGGCAGTCTGTTCACACGCTCGAAGTATGAAATTGCTGAAGTCTTCGGCAAATCAGTACCCTATACAGATTATGACAACCTCGTCAGGGAACTTGAGCGGATTCAGCAATTGCAGACGGGACAGCTGAGCCTCGGTGAGGAAATGACAGACCAGATCAGGACCGCCGCATGGGAAAACCTGATACAGGATATTCTGCTTGAAAAACAATATGCCAAGCTTGGTGTTGATGTATCTGCCGAAGAGCTTTCAGATCTCATCATGGGCGATAATCCGCACACTTATATTGCCCAGCTCTTTACAAATCAGCAGACCGGATTATTTGACCGGCAATCTTTTCTTGCATTCATGCAGGCCATTGAAAGTGAAGATGAAACCAGCGATCAGAAAGCCTATTACCTGTTTATTGAAAACGAGATATACAGGGAACGCATGTTCACCAAGTACCTGAATCTGATCAGCAAAGGATTGTATGCGACCGGCCTTGAGGCAACGCTTCGACGTGAACAGACAGATAAAACCGTTGACGTGGATTTCATTGTGCAGAATTTCAGTGTGGTCAGCGACTCGGCAATCACCTTTTCAGAAAAGGACATTAAAAGGTATTACAATGACCACAGGAATGAATATAAACAGGATGAATCAAGGGATATACGTTTTGTTTATTTTGACGTTATTCCATCCGAAGCTGACTACGAAGCAGCAAAAGCTTCCATCAATGAAATTGCCGAAGATTTCAGAACTGCTGAAAACATTGAGGAGTTTGTGACACTCGAATCAGATTCGGCCTATGATAATCTGAATTATGCGAACGGCGAACTGCCTGACAGCTTAAACAACTTCATGTTTTCTGCCCGGCCGGGCGATACCTACGGGCCCTATTTTGAAAACGGAGCCTATAAAATATCAAGGCTTGCAAAGATTAACTACCTTCCTGACTCGGTCAGGGCAAGGCATATCCTTCTCCAGGTCACTCAAAGCAACGTGGGTACCATTTACCAGGAAGCGGACAGCCTTAAAAAACTTATTGAAGGAGGTGCCGATTTTGGCATGCTGGCTATGATCCATTCGGCTGACGGCAGCGCCCAGACGGGTGGGGATCTGGGCTGGTTCCGGGAAGGTGAAATGGTGAAAGAGTTCAGCGACAGTTGTTTCTTTGCCAAAAAGGGAGATATTAAGATAGCTGCCACACCATACGGGTTGCATATCATTCAAATTCTTGACCAGTCCAGGCCGGTTAAAAAAGTACAGGTTGGCACTGTTATAAAGAAAGTTGTGCCAAGCGATGAGACTGACCAGGTGTATTACACCATGGCCAATGAATTTGCGGGCCTGAACAACACGTACGAAAAATTTCTGGCAGCTGCCCAGGCCGATTCATTTGCCGGTAAACTGCAGGCAGCCTATAACCTGGGCCCCCTTGACAAGACCGCATCTATCCTCACTTCGGCCCGGGAGGTTGTTGCATGGGCATACAGGGCTGAACTTCACGATGTATCAGGAGTTTTCGAACTCGAAAACCGCTATGTGGTGGCTACCGTTGACCAGGTCCGTGAAGGGGGTTATATTCCTCTGAATGATGTGCGTGCGGACATTGAAAATGCAGTAAGAAAGCAGAAAAAGGCCGAACGGCTTGTCAGGGACCTTGCCGCCAAGAAAGCCTCATTTGGCTCCCTTGAATCCGTTGCCGCCAATCTGGGCCTTCAGGTTCAGAGTGCAACGGGTGTTACATACAATTCCAATTCCTTCGGCAGCTCAGGGATTGAACCCGTGCTCGTGGCATCAGCCGTGAGTTGTGAAAAAGACATGCTGACAGATCCCCTCGTGGGGGAGAACGGTGTTTATTTGCTGGTTGTCACCAACATCACTATGCCTGATGCGGCAAATCAATCTGACCTTGAACAGTTGAAACGCTACATCAAGCAAAACTATGACGTGAAGGCAAATTACTATGCCTATGATGCCCTTAAAGAGCTGGCGGGCATAAAGGACAACCGGAGGGAGTTCTTTTAGAGACTGAATACCGTCGAAACCATTTGATCATTTATCATTCTCCTTTAAAGCTGACCATGCAGCTGTTTAAAAAACAGCCGGCTGACAGCCGGCAGCAGTCAGTTTTCACATCTGTCAGCAAATAACAGTTCAACAGGGGAAATGTTGCCGAAGCACGCAACAGAAGGGTTTATCATTGGAAGGCCCTGACAACCTGAAAGGGGACGTTCAGGAGCGCTATATTCCAAGCAATGCCTTTACTTTTTCGGCCACCAGACGGGTGTCTGCCCTGCCCGCCAGCTCTTTACCGGCCACCGCCATAACCCTTCCCATGTCCTTCACCGATGTGGCCCCGACGCGGCGGATTATCTCCTGCAGCAAATGCAGGAGCTCCTGTTCACCAAGCTGTTTCGGAAGGTACTCCTCAATAATCCTTGCCTCCTGAAGCTCTTTTTCACAGAGATCTATCCGGTTTTGCGAGCGGAATATGTCGGCAGATTCCTTCCTTTGCTTGACAAGTTTCTGAATGATCCTGATTTCCTGGTCGCCGGTGAGTTCATGGCTGCCGGTTTCTGATCTGGCCATCAGCAGTGCCGTCTTTATGGCCCTCAGCGGTTCGAGCCGTTCCTTCTGCCTGGCCAGCATGGCAGATTTCAGGTCTTCCGAGATTCTCTCAAATAGTGTCATGTTATAATCAGTTGATGGTAAATGTCACTGAATCTGGCTGTCAGTCCACCGCCCCGTGCAGGTAAGGATTTTCCTTGCTCAGCTTCACCTGCTGGTCTTCGTCGTCCGACAACGAATACCTGTAGATCCTGGTTTCATCGGAATATTTTACCGGATCTATCTGCATTTGTTTCCTTTTGAAAGCAGGTGTGTTTTCCAGTTCCTCTATCTCATCGCTGGTCTGGAAGGCTGCCTGCTTCAGGTCCTTGAGTTCTTCCTGGGCACGCTTGATCATATTTACCCTTTCATTTGCTTTTCTGCTGTCAACGGGTTTTTTGATCCGGCTCAGGTTCCTAAAGACCTCACTGCTGCCTGTGCCGATTTCAAACTCAATTGTACGCTGTGCCGGGATTTCCGCCCTCGCGGCAGAAGCCGGAATATCCTTGACAATGAATACAGTACCTTCACTCTCGGGATCTGAGGTTTCTTCCTCCAACGGTATCCTGTTAATCTGTCGCTTTCGCGCGTAGAGCTCAGGTATGCTGACAGTGCTGAAACCTGTTGCTATTATGGTAACGCTGATTTTTTCTCCCAGACTCAAATCGACACCGTTGCCCCAGATCAGGTCGGTGCTGACCCCGCTGCATTCCTTCACATAGTCAATTATCTGACCGATCTCATCCATGGTAACCTCTTCAGTGCCCGAAATGACGTTGAGCAGAAGGTTCTTCGCCCCCTTGATGTCTGTATCATTCAACAGGGGGGAGTTCAATGCTTCCTTGACTGCACCGATGGCCCTTCCCTCACCCTGAGCGGTGCCTGTACCCATGATGGCTACGCCGCTGTTTGTCATCACAGTCTGAACATCCGCAAAATCAACATTGATGAATCCGTGGACAGTAATGATCTCGGCGATGCCTTTGGCAGCCACGGCCAGCACATTGTCAGCCATTGAAAAGGCTTCTGACAGCTTCAGGTTGCCATGAATCTCCCGTATCTTTTCATTGTTGATGACCAGCAGCGAATCGACATGTTCCTCAAGCTCGGCAATGCCTTCCAGTGCCTGGTTAATCCTTCTTGGGCCTTCATTCCTGAAGGGGATGGTTACAATGGCGACTGTCAGGATACCCGCATCTCTGGCTGTCTTTGCTATGACCGGTGCGGCACCGGTTCCGGTTCCGCCGCCCATGCCAGCAGTTATGAAAAGCATACGGGTATTGACAGACAGTGCTTCTGCCAGTATGTCAACACTTTCAATTGCGGCCTGCCTTCCTATTTCAGGTTTGTTTCCCGCTCCGCGACCTTCAGTGAGAGAGGCACCAAGCTGGATCCTGACGGGAACGGGACTGTTGGCAAGAGCCTGGGCATCAGTATTGCAGACAATGAAATCCACATCCTTTATTCCCTGGCGGAACATATGGTTGACTGCGTTGCTGCCACCGCCTCCCACACCCAGCACCTTGATGATGGAAGATTTGTTGACCGGCAGTTCAAAAGGCATCAATTCGTCCATGGCATTGATTTTTAAGATTACATTGATTTATCATTTCCCTCGTCAAAGAATCCGACCATTCTGTTTCTGATGTTCTCAAAGAGTCCGGTTATGGTTTTCCCGGACCGGCCTTTTTCTTCTGTTTCAGGCTCAAATTCAGGTATGCTTTCTTCTTTCCTGTTTTCAGCGGTGGTCTGAACCGAAGAGTTTTCGAATCCTTTCAGCAAAAGTCCCACGCTTGTTGAGTACATCGGGTGAATGACCTCCTTGAGATCGGGACTGGTAAGCTGAACGTCAGGCTTTCCAATTCGTACGTCCAGTCCCGTTCTGTATTTGATAAACTGCGGAAGGTGTCTGAGAAGCGAACCTCCGCCGGTTATCACCAGTCCCGCATTCAATCTTTCCAGACAGTCTGAGTTGTCGATCTGAAAGACCACCGCATCCATAATTTCTTCCATGCGCGACTGTATTATGTATGCCAGGCTTTTAATTGACACCTCCTTAGGCTCGCGTCCGCTGATTCCGGGAACAGCAACAACTTTGGCCTCCTCGGCAAGATCTCCCAGTGAAGAGCCGTATTGTATTTTCAGTTGCTCGGCATGCTTGCCGAGGATGGAGCATCCATCCATAATGTCTTTGGTAATCACATTCCCTCCAAAGGGTATTACGGCAGTATGCCTGATCATGTCATCATAGTAAACGGCGATATCCGTTGTGCCGCCTCCTATGTCTACCAGGGCAACGCCGGCTTCAATCTCATCCGGTGTCAGGACAGCCGCTGAGGATGCCAGGGGTTCGAGGATCATCTGTTTTACCCGGATTCCCACACGGTTGACGCAACGCTCTATTGTCCGGGCTGAAGTAGTCTGGCCTATCACAATGTGATAGTTGCCTTCGAGCCTTTTG
>JAXDCR010000236.1:0-4632 GCA_034677845.1 Bacteroidales bacterium
AGTTCAATGGGTGGTATATTGCCCTGTCCGGAACGGCTTCCCAGAATCTGTTCTATTTCATGCAGGCTTTCAATCCCCGCTTCAATGGTGTGCCTGTAATTCATCTGTATCTTGTTGATTTAGCAAAAGTAGCAAATTATAAAACAGCTTTTAAAAGGAAATATTGTTTATAAGCTGTTAAAATCAGGC
Source organism: Bacteroidales bacterium (assembly GCA_034677845.1). GTDB lineage: Bacteria > Bacteroidota > Bacteroidia > Bacteroidales > UBA10428 > UBA5072. The sequence goes on from JAXDCR010000236.1 coordinate 190, forward strand.
TGTTCACTATATTTGCACGTTGTCTGCAATGCCATGTGCTGTTTCACTTCGCTACCGGTGTATTTGCGTTAACAAAGCCTGCATGACAGCTTACTCGCTTGGAACCATTGCCTCTGTCACGGGAGGCAGGCTGAAAGGAGACGGGAGCCTGCCTGTGAAACATATTTTAATAGACAGCCGAAATATCGTAAATGCGGAAGGCTCATTGTTCTTCGCCTTAAAAGGCCGGAACCATGACGGCCATAATTATGTGACTGAGTTATACGGCCAGGGTGTCAGGGCGTTCGCAGTTTCGGATCCGGATGACCTTCATTCCCTTTGCCCCGATGCAGGCTTCGTCATTGTGGATAACACACTTCGTGCCCTGCAGGAACTCGCCCGTCATCACCGCCGGCGCTTCAGATGTCCCCTCATTGCCATCACGGGCAGCAACGGCAAAACAATAATAAAGGAATGGCTGCATTACTGCCTTGAAGGTAATAAGCACATCACCCGGAGTCCAAAAAGCTACAATTCCCAGGTGGGGGTTCCCCTTTCCCTCTGGCTGATGGATGAGTCAACGGAGCTGGGAATCTTTGAGGCAGGCATTTCCATGCCCGGTGAAATGAAACACCTTCAGCACATGATCATGCCTGACATCGGTATTATGACAAATATAGGGGAGGCTCACCAGGAGAACTTCCAGAATATGGAGCAGAAGATAGGCGAAAAACTGAAACTGTTTTACGGATGCCGCAGCCTTGTTTTCTGTCAGGACCACCAGGCCATCCGGAATGCCATTGAGCATACACCCGAGCTGGCGGGCGTGCATCTTTTCAGGTGGTCTGTCACCAGCAAGGCAGATCTGCAGGTGACGGGACTGGTAAGAAAAAAGACCGGCACCCTGATCAGGGTCATCTGTGACCATAAGACGGTTGAGGTCACCATACCTTTCACAGACCAGGCTTCTGTTGAGAATGCATTGCACTGCCTGTCGCTGCTGCTGCTGCTCAAAACAGACCCCGACCTGATCCGGGAACGCATGGCCACACTTCCCGTGGTTGCCATGCGGCTTGAACAAAAGAGTGCCATCAACGGCTGCACCATCATCAATGACACCTACAATTCCGATATCAACTCGCTGGCCATAGCCCTTGACATGCTGAACAGGCAGGTACAGCATAAAAGAAAGGTGCTGATCCTGTCTGACATCCTTCAAAGCGGCAAAAAGCAGGCAGAACTTTATATGACAGTGGCTTCCATGGCAGAGGAGAAAAAAGTTGACCGGATCATTGGCATAGGTGAAGCCCTGAAGGAATACCGGCATGTATTCTCCATACCAGGTACTTTTTTCTCCTCAACCGATGAATTTTTACAGCGCTTCAAAGCGGCCGATTTCATGGATGAGGCCATACTGCTGAAAGGCTCCAGACAATTCGAGTTTGAAAAGATTGCCGCACGGCTCGAGCAGAAACAGCACATTACCCGGCTTGAGATCAACCTGAGCGCCCTGACGCACAACCTGAACCATTTCAGGTCACTGCTTCATCCGGGAACAAAAATGCTGGTGATGGTCAAAGCGTTGTCCTATGGCAGCGGCGCTTCTGAAATTGCCAACCTGTTGCAGTACCAGCGTGTTGACTACCTGGGAGTGGCTTTTGCAGATGAAGGCGTGAGCCTAAGGCAGGCAGGCATTTCCCTTCCGGTCATCGTGATGAACCCTGACCCGGAATACTTCGATACGATTATTCAGTACAGGCTTGAACCGGAGATTTACAATGTGAGGGGTCTGAAGATGTTCAATGAGGCAGTTGTCCGTAACCAGGAAGTTGAATACCCTGTGCATATCAAAATTGATACCGGGATGCACAGGATGGGATTCGCTGAATCCCAGATCGGTGACCTGCTGGCCGGGCTCAACAGCTCAAGGAATATAAGGGTTAAATCAGTTTTTTCTCACCTGGCGGCAAGTGATGAGCATGCATTCGATGATTTCACACGTGCCCAGATTAGTCTCTTTGACAGCCTCACCGTCCGCCTGGCCGATGGCCTGGGTTATACTTTTATCCGTCACATTCTGAACTCATCCGGCATTGAACGTTTTCCGGAGGCGCAGTTTGATATGGTCAGGCTGGGGATAGGTCTGTACGGAATAAGCAGCCTGGCTTCCTCAAGACTCAGGAATGTCAGCACCCTTAAAACCGCCATATCCCAGATCAAATCTCTTGCGGCAGGCGAAACTGTCGGGTACGGCCGAAAAGGAAAACTGACGCGTGATTCCCTGATCGCAGCTATTCCCATAGGGTATGCTGACGGGTTGAACCGGAGGCTCGGGAACGGCAAGGCAAGCTTTCTGGTAAAGGGTAAGATGGCCCCTGTGATAGGCAACATATGCATGGACACCACCATGATAGACGTGACAGGCATGGATGTCAGGGAGGGAGATGAAGTTGTCATCTTTGGCGATGACTGCCCCGTATCGAGGCTGGCGGAGAAAATGGGCACCATACCGTATGAGGTTTTCACATCCGTTTCAGGAAGGGTGAAACGCGTATATTACCACGACTGAAGAGGATCCGGCAGCCTGCGCAAGAAAAACCCCCTCAGATGATGAAGATACTTTTTTTGAGTTCCGCGCAAACATGGGGAGGAGGCGAGAAATGGCACCTCGAGACCGCCTCAGCCCTGAATGGCAGAGGCTATAAGGTCGCCGTGGCTGCGTCTGCCGGAGCAGAACTCTATGACAGGTCGATGCGGGCAGGTCTGCCTGCCCTGCCGCTGAGGCTTTCGAACCTCAGTTTTATCAGTCCCTCTGCCCTTGTGAGGTTGTACAACCTTTTCAGGCGTGAAAGGCCGGATGTGCTGATCCTTAACCTGTCGAGAGACCTTAAGGCTGCCGCACCCGTGGCCAGGATGGCGGGAGTGCCCCGTGTGATCTACCGCAGGGGAAGTGCCCTGCCTGTGAGGAATAACCTGCTTAACCGGTTTTTATACAATAAGCTTGTTGACAGCATCATTGCCAACTCCATGGAGACAAGGCGGGTCATCTGTTCCGGCAATCCCCCGCCATTTGCCCCTGAAAAGGTGAAGGTGATATACAACGGCATTGACCTGGAGAGATTTGATGCGTTGCCGGTGAAGCAGCTTTCCGCCCGTCTGGTGGATCATATATATATTGGTACCCTGGGCCGCCTGGAAGCTGAAAAAAACCACCATATCCTCATTACGGTTGCCGGCATACTGAAAGCAAAAGGCATTAAATGCAGGATTTTAATTGCAGGAAGCGGATCGCTTGCGGGACGACTGCGCAAACAGGCCCATAATGAGGGAGTGGAGGACATGGTTGAATTCATGGGCTTTGTTGGCGACATCCGCTCCTTTTTGCATAACCTGGATATTTTTGTTCTTCCTTCGCTGTACGAAGGCTTCGGATATGTAAAAATCGAAGCCATGGCATGCTTTAAACCGGTGGTGGCTTTTCATACAAGTTCAAATCCAGAGGTTATCGTTGATGGTGAAACAGGTTTCCTGGTCGGGGTGAACCAGGCCGGCGAACTGGCAGACAGGATCATCCGGCTTATTGCTGACCCGGATCTAAGGCGGAACATGGGAATCAAAGGGCGCAGGCGGGTTGAGGAAATGTTCGATGGCGGAAAAAGTCTCGCCGCGCTGGAATCGCTTATCAATGGCCTTTTTTGTGACAGGCACTTCCCCGGAATTTAGGCCGGTCAGCCGTTCCGAATCTGTAAACAATGCGGGTGAAAACAGCAGACAGGTCAGTTGATCCGCCCGGCGGTAATTCAACAGCTCGCTGTCAGTCTTTGGTAAAATTCATGAAAAGAATCCTCCCGACGAGCAGGACATGGGTGTTGTGCAACCGGTGATCAATATGCCGGATCAGGCAGTAAAGCCTGATGAGCGGATACAGCAGGCAGTACCATAAAGCGGACGAACGCTGCTTTTTGTCTGCCGATACATCTGTCAGCACAAGATGGCTGCGCACCCCGAGGTTCCGGTACTGGTCGCAGGTCAGCGAGGAGATATGCTGCAGGCCATCTGAGCATCCGTGATCAATGGCCCCGAATGAATAGAAAAAACCTGAAAAAAGAAACATCAGACGCGATTTAAGCGACAAAATGTTGGGGGTTGAAAACAACAGCCTGCCTCCCGGTTTAAGAACCCTGCCGGCTTCGCTGAAAAACACCCCATGATCATGGACATGCTCCATGACCTCCACCGCAATGATGATGTCAAAAGAGTGATCCTCAAACGGAAGTGGTCTGGTTATATCGACCTTATGACACTTTACCCTGTCAAAATAAAAATGCTCCGGATAAAGATCCGATGCGGTCACCTCAAATCCGTCGTCATGGAGAAGTTTCGTAAAAGCCCCGTGTCCGGCACCGATTTCAAGGATCCTTGGATGGCTGTAATGCTTCAGCACCTTCTTCAGGTAACGGTGGA
>JAXDCR010000237.1:0-9308 GCA_034677845.1 Bacteroidales bacterium
TGCAAAAGGATCAAGAGGGCCGGTAGATCTTCACTGGTATGACGGGGGAATGCTTCCTTCATCAATCCCGGAACTTGATGAGGATGATCTTACAATACCTTCAACCGGCACCATGTACGTCGGTGACAAGGGAAAGATCCTCGACGGAAGGTTAATTCCGGAAAGCAGGATGAGAAGCTATATGGGAAGCGAATATACGGGACCTGCCGCGCGGCAGATGATGAATATGTCCTCTATTACAAAGGAAATGATGAATACCATGGCTGTTAATATGACCCAAGCAGCTCTTCCTCCTGGTTTTGACAAGTTTATTGAGGCATGCAGAGGGGGATCGAAAAATACACCGGGGTCTTTCCAGTCGGCCGAACCTTTGTCAACCATGATCAATCTTGCCAACGTGGCCGTGCGGGCAGGGACAAGAGTGGTTTTTGATCCTGTCACCAGACAGATCAGCAATAAGCCTGAACTGAACAAGCTGCTTGTACGCGAATACAGGAAAGGTTGGGAACTATAAATGTTATTTCAAGTAGAACTTTAGATTTGGTTTATCGTTAGGGTGTTATGTCAATGATTCAGTTGAGAGAGGGTGCCACAGGGCACCCTTTTTTTATACCTGCGCCCTGCCGGGCGCAGCAACAAAAAAAGGCAGGATTTTATCCTGCCTCCGGTCGGTCCGCAGGGATTCGAACCCTGGACCCCATGATTAAGAGTCACGTGCTCTACCAGCTGAGCTACGGACCGAAAACCAGCGCAAAATTATAAATATTTCCAACAATGCAAGTCTTTATTTCAAGGATGGGCTTTGCTTTATCATGATCAGTCAGTTAAAAAGGTAAATTTGCCGGGTGTGGCAGTCAATCATTTCTGCCGGGATTTTATGCAATCATGGAAAACGGCTTTTTATCGGAAGGATATGGGCATCTGATGCGGGAATATGAAAGCTGCAGCCTTTGTCCCCGCCAATGCAGGGTCAACCGGCGGATGGGTGAAACGGGCTGCTGCCACATCACCGCCGAATTACACATCAGCTCCATCTGCCTTCACCAGGGTGAAGAACCCCCTATAAACGGCCCCCTGGGCATCTGTAATGTCTTTTTCTCAAAATGCAGCCTGCAGTGTGTTTATTGCCAGAATTACCAGATCAGCCGGATAGATGGCAACCTTATTACACAGATATACGGTTTGGGGGAGGTGGTGGGTGAAGTCATTTCTTACCTTGACAGGGGTATCAGGGCGGTTGGTTTCGTATCCCCCACCCATTTCAGTCCCCATGTCAAAGCCATCATCCTTGAGCTGCACAGGCTTGGCTATTATCCGGTAACGGTATATAACACCCATGCCTATGAAACCGTTGACATGCTCCGTTCCCTTGAAGGTTTGATCGACGTATATCTGCCGGACTTTAAATATTCCGATCCTTCACTGGCATCAAGGTATTCCGGCGCTGCCGATTACCCTGAAGTCGCCAGGAAGGCCTTTGCCGAAATGTACCGGCAGAAGGGGAATGCGCTGATCACGGATGACTCGGGCCAGGCCTTGACCGGCATGCTTATCCGGCACCTTGTGTTGCCGGGGCATGCAACAGACAGCATTAACATACTGCGCTGGATTGCCGAAGAACTTTCCCCTTCCCTTCACATCTCACTCATGTCGCAATACCACCCGATTCCCTGTCTTGATGCCTACCCGGAACTTGACCGGATGATCACCTCCAGGGAATACGAAGGTGTGGTCCGCACCATGGAAGAGCTGGGATTCCGCAACGGATGGCTGCAGCATCCTGAAAGCTGCCGGAACTACAAGCCGGATTTCAGGGAAAAACATCCATTTGAACCGGGGAAATAATCCCGCTGGTAACCAATATTCCAAGGTTACGGAAAGTAAGGCTTCACCGCTTCCATGAAGAAATCCGGTGCCCGTACCGGTCTGCGGGTCTTTGCATTGACAAAGACCAGCACCGTGTTTCCCCTGCAGATCAGTTCACCGGCCTGATTATGAATTTCATAATCAATATCAAGCCTGGTTTCGGGCTTCACGTGTATCGAGGCTTTCACATTCAGCAGCTCATCATACAGGGCGGGCCGTTTGTAATCAATGCTCAGGCTCCTGACCGGCATGATGATTCCGCTGTCTTCCATATATTTATATGTCAAACCCAAAGACCTTATCAGGTCTGTCCTCGCCACCTCAAAATATACGGGATAGTGACCGTAATACAGGTAACCCATTCGGTCTGTCTCACCGTAGCGCACCCTGATTGACGTTTCTGAACAAATCATGTTTATCTGTTATCAGGTATGTCGGGTCATGGGTAATCATGAACGGGAATCGTCCCTACGCAGCGGTGAATCAGGTTCATTGGCCATCTTTATATAAGCCGCATGTTCCAGAAAACGGGGGGCGATTCTTTTAACCATGGCGGTCAGTATACCCTCCAGGGTCAGTATCACATAGTTGCGTCTTCTTCGCACCGCTTTTACAATGGCCCTGGCCACATGTTCCGGGAGCATCATCTTTTCTTCTTCCCTTGGGGTGAATCCCTGTGGATCACCATTTGCCGTCAGTGCTTTTTTCCGTATCTCGGATTTGGTGAAGCCGGCACAAAGGATCAGCACGTGAAGGCCGTTTTTCAGATTTTCAATCCTCAGGGTTTCAAGGAATCCGTGAAGCGCATACTTGGAGGCAGAATATCCCGTGCGGGCGGGCAGGCCAACAAAACCAGCCACCGAAGAAACGCCGACCACTGAACCGCGTGACCTGATCAGATGCGGAAGTGCATACTTGGTGCAGTGTACGGCCCCCCAGAAATTAACATCGAATAGCCTTTTCAGCACACTGATGTCAACATCCCTGAACAGTGCCCGCATGGAAATCCCTGCATTGTTTATCAGAATATCAATTTTACCGTATTTTTCAACCGTTTCTGCCATCAGGTCTTTGCATTCCGCTTCCTGAGTCACGTCGGTCTTCACTGCAAAAGCATCGTATCCGGCAGAAAGCAGTTCAGCTTCTATTTCCCTGAGCTTATCATAACTCCTTGCAGCCAGCACTACTTTTGCCCCTTGTCTGGCAAATTCCCTTGCAGTGGCAAGCCCTATTCCCGAGGAAGCCCCTGTGATCACCACGACCCTGTTGTTCATCTGAATATTCTTTAAGAATTAAATATAGCAATATATCCGCTGCCTTTTAGTCATTGCATAAAAAATTGTCTGCATTATTAAAACTAATCCATAATTTTACCTTTTGTACAGGATAAAAGTATGATCGGCTCAAACCAGCCGCTGGCAGACCGGATGAGGCCAAGAAACCTGGATGATTATGTGGGACAGGAACATCTGGTCGGAGAGAATGCCATTCTAAGGAAAAGCATTGAAAGTGGCAACATTCCTTCTTTTATTTTATGGGGTCCCCCCGGTGTCGGAAAGACGACTTTGGCCAGCATAATTGCAGACCGGCTGAACCGGCCCTTCTACCAGTTGAGCGCAGTCCATTCAGGGGTTAAGGAAGTCAGGGAGACCATTGAAAAGGCCAGGAATCAGAGCTTTTTCAACCAGCCCTCCCCGATCCTTTTCATAGACGAAATACACCGCTTCAATAAATCTCAGCAGGACTCTCTGCTGAGCTCAGTTGAAAAGGGAATCGTGACCCTGATCGGAGCTACCACCGAGAACCCTTCCTTTGAGGTGATCTCTCCCCTGCTTTCGCGCTGTCAGGTTTACATCCTGAAAGCCCTGGGCAGGGATGACCTGCTCAGGATCCTGGACAGGGCCCTGAAAAAAGACCCGTACCTGAGCCGTCTGAAGGTTGAAATAAAGGAGACTGAAGCCATGCTGAGGCTTTCGGGCGGGGATGCCCGAAAGCTGATGAACATACTGGAAATCATGATCAGCACGCTGACCAGGGAAAACACAGGTGCGATCACGATAACAGACAAGCTGGTGATCGACACCATACAGGAAAAGATAGCCTTGTACGACAAGGGTGGCGAACAACATTATGACATTATCTCGGCTTTTATCAAGTCGCTGCGTGGCAGCGATCCGAATGCTGCGGTATACTGGCTGGCAAGGATGGTCGAAGGTGGCGAGGATCCGAAATTTATTGCGCGTCGCATGGTGATCCTGGCGGCCGAGGATATCGGCCTTGCCAATCCCAATGCATTGTTGCTGGCCACTTCCTGTTTTGAGGCTGTGAACCTGATCGGATGGCCTGAATCAAGGATCATCCTGTCGGAAACTGCCATTTACCTGGCCACTTCGCCAAAGAGCAATGCCTCCTACCTGGCCATCAGTGATGCCCAGGAACTTGTCAGGCAGAAGGGGGATCTGCCGGTGCCGCTAAACATCCGTAACGCTCCCACCAAATTGATGAAAGAGCTTGGCTACAGCGAAGGATACAAGTACGCCCATGACTATGAAGGCAATTTCACACCAGAGGAATTCCTTCCTGACATCATACGCAACAGGGTACTGTACAATCCCCAGGATAATCCCCGTGAGGCCGAAATCAGGCAACGGCTGGCCCGGCTGTGGAAAGATAAGTACAATTATTAACCATATAATCAGTAAGATGAATTCACTCCCTCCAATACCCCATATCAGGCACCTGCAGACAGGCAACTTTTTGCTGATAGCGGGACCCTGTGTCATCGAGAGCCGGGATCTGTGTTTCGAAGTGGCAGGTCACATTATCAGGCTGTGCGACCGGCTGGAAATACCTTACATTTTTAAAAGCTCCTACAAGAAAGCAAACCGGTCAAAGCTTGATTCATTCTCAGGCATCGGACAAACGGAGGGACTGAAGATTCTGGGTGAAGTGAAGGACCGGCTTAAAATCCCTGTGCTGACCGATGTTCATTCACCGGAAGAAGCACATGCTGCTGCATCCGTTGCAGATGTCATTCAGATCCCTGCCTTTCTTTGCAGGCAGACAGAGCTGCTGGTGGCAGCGGCAAAGACCGGAAAGACAATCAACATTAAGAAAGGCCAGTTCCTCTCTCCTGAATCCATGAGATTTGCCGCAGACAAGGTTGTTCAGTCCGGCAACAGCAAGGTGATGCTTACAGAAAGAGGATCCATGTTCGGATACCATGACCTTGTTGTTGATTTCAGGGGAATCACGGAAATGAAGCAGCTGGGTTATCCGGTCATTATGGATGTGACCCATTCACTTCAGCAACCCAACCAGAAGGAAGGAGTCAGCGGGGGCAGGCCGGAGCTCATTGAGACACTGGCAAGGGCAGCTGTTGCAGTAGGTGCAGAGGGACTTTTCATCGAAACCCATCCTGACCCTGCTGTGGCAAAATCAGATGGAGCCAACATGCTTAAGCTGGATCTGCTCGAAAACCTGCTTGAAAAGCTTGTCATGATAAGAAAAGTAATCAACAGTTTTGATTGAAAATGTTGATAATGTTGAAAAACTGATAATGAATTATTTGTAATTATCTGATTACAAGTTATTTTCATTGGCTGATTTCAAAGATGCCAATATTTTTGACAAATTTTGACAATTTGAACAATATTGTTATATTTACCATCGATTAACCCTAACGATTAAATTTATATTTCTCAAAAGCCTGCCATAAACCGCAGGCTTTTTTATCTGACAGGATATATCAGGTAACTGTAATTATGCATTATGAATTCAATGGACAATTACAGTCGGTCAATTGGCTTCAGTTTTATCATTGGTGTGTCCGTGTATATGCCGGTAAAGCATAAAAAAGCTCGGAACGGACCGTGGCTCATTTTGTATCCGTTCTGAAAATCATGCACCCGGCAGGTTAACCGGCGGCTGAACGGGGATTGAAAAGTAAAAGATAGATCCGCCTTCCGGTTTTGACTCAAACCACACACGACCCCCGAGCACCTCCGCGATTTTCCTGGCATAATACAGGCCAAGTCCCGTTCCCCCGTATTTTCTTTTGGAGGATTCGTCAAGCTGCCTGAATTTCTCAAATACGGTGTCGCTGAACTCCGGCGGTATTCCTATCCCGCTGTCATTCACATAAAAGACCAGTTCCTGGCTGTTTTCAAAACATCCGTACCTTATCTTTCCTTCGTCAGTGAATTTTACAGCATTGTCAAGAAGATGCCACATGACCTGCTGAATACGCACGGGGTCAGTGGTTACCATTCTGGATCTGATATTTACTTTTTCACGTATGACTTCCAGGTTGGGTTTATTCTTGCTTATCAGGTTTTCCTGGAGGGGTTCATCAAGCTGCTCAATGAGGCTGACTATGTTGAATTTTTTGGGTATCAGCTGGATGGTCCCAGATTCAATCTTTGATGTATCTATCAGATCTTCAAACATGTTCAGCAACAGGCGATAATTTTTGGTTATCAGATCATTGTATTCCTTTCTCTTGTCCAACGACAGGTCAGGCTTTAGCAGGAGTCCCGCATAACCGGTAATTGCGTTCAGCGGTGTGCGAATCTCATGGCTCATGTTTGCCAGAAAGGCCGACTTCAGCCTGTCAGATTCTTCAGCTTTCTGTTTGGCCAGCTCCAGCTCCCGTGTCCTGATGGCTACCCTTTCTTCGAGACTTTCCTTAATACTAAGCAATTCCATTTCAGCTTTTGTCCTTTCCTCTATTTCCGATTGGAGATCCTCATTCGCTTTTCTTAATGTCTTTGTATAATATAATGTCACTATAATAATTACAATCGTTAATGAAACAATTACTATAATACTTACATTCCTGCGGTTCACGTCTCTTATAACTTCTTCGCGCTGACTTCGGAGTTCCGCAATTTCATTGTCCTTCAGTCTTGTTTTATAACGGATTTCCATTTCTGCCAGCTTTTCGATTGTCTGTTTATTGTAGACCTGATCATGCAGTTCGACATAGTCCTGCATTTCCTCATAGGCGTTCAGGTTGTCTCCCAGCGAGTAATAAACCTCTGCCAGCTCACGGTGACAATCTGCCTGGCCTTCGATCAGCGAAACAAGGGAATAATATTCAAGGCTTTTCAGAAGATAGTCAAGGGCAAGGGTCTGATTGCCCGTTTTTTTCTGGACGAGCCCTAACCCGTAATAACTGGAGGCAATTCCGGAGTTGTTACCGGTTCTCTGATAAATAGACAGGGCCATGTTGTAATAATCAAGGCTGCTGCTCCAGTTTGAAAGGGCTTCGTACACCCTGCCCACACTCAGGAACACATTCGCCATCGAAAGCGTGTCCTGCTCGCTGCTGTATATTTTCAGCGAAGACAAAAAGTATCCAAGGGCTTCCTGATAATCAAGAAGTGAAGTGTAAATCTGGCCTGTTTCGTGCAGCACCCCAGCCTCCTCACCGCGATTGCCGACTGCCCTGAACAGGTCGACGGACTGGGAGAAATAGTTCAGCGCCTCGGTGTTGTTGCCCAGCCTCGCGTTTAACATTCCCATGTTCCTGTAACTCCTTGCCATAAGCTGGCTGTCGCCTTGCGCAACTGCCAGCCTGAGTGCACTGAGACAGGCACTTAAAGCATCATCGTAGTTACCGAGATAATAATTGGTAAGCCCCGCCAGATCATAAGCCAGCGCCTTCTGTGTTGAATCACCTGTCTGCGTGTGAATACTCATGGCAAGGTTCAGCTCTACCAGAGCGTCAGGATAGTTTTCACTGTCAAAGTAATACCTCGCCGCCACGAAAACAGCACGCGCTTCCAGATCAGGCGCCTGATAGGCACGGGCAAGGCGCCTGGCTTCCTGTGTATATACCAGACAGCTGTCACTTTGTGCAGCAGCCAGATCTTCTGCCCTGCTGATCAGCTGTTCAACTCTGAGCTTGTCAGCATCAAGTACCGCACCGGACCTGCTCACCTGACCATATGCGTCGTGGAGTATTAAGCTGATGAGCAGGATCAGAAAGGTAAGGTTGGCTCTGGGTATGAACATGATTGTTGTATCCTGATGGATAAGATACGAATAATCAATGTACAGGTTGTTGTTTCATGGCATAAAACCAGCATCCTGTCTTAAAAAAAAAGAAGCAGTAAACCTGTAAGCCGGATTCTGTAACCTTTTCCTTTTCAGGAAGCGGTTCTTCTATCATTTATCTGTTCGATCCACCCCCCGGCATCGGACGAGCAGCCCTCAGGCGCCGGTATATTTGATCTTTCAACCCAGGGAACAGACAACACCTGCCGTCACCGGCATGGCTGGTGGGCTCTTACCCCGCCTTCTCACCATTGCCCCTGTTGCACTGAAGGAGATCCTTCCCGTGCCCACAAAGGCTGTTTTTTTCTTCTCTGTTTCCATGCCCTCACGGGCATCTTCCCTTTCGGAAGCATGGTGCTCTTTGTTGTCCGGACTTTCCTCCCTGTTCCCTGAAACGGGAAAAGAGCGATAGAACGGTTTACTGCTTCTTTATAATATGTAAATGAACCAATGTTGCTCCAAAGCCATACTCCTTAAATGAAGCATCCTGGAAGGCATACTGCGGATACTTTTCCTGCAGTTCCTTCCTAACCTGCAGTTTGAGGGTTCCCTGTCCCACTCCATGAATAATGACAATCTTCCGCATTTTTTTGCTTATTGCCTCCTCCATGGCGGCATGAAAATGTTTCATCTGCAGTGAAAGAATTGCCGAAGGAGAAAGCTGGCGGTTTTCCTCAACCAGTTCATCGGCATGCAGATCAACCTCCATGGTGTCTGTAAAAGTCCTTTTACCAGTCCCGGAAGAGGATTCGGCCACAAAATCCTTTTTCGAGGTTTCATGAACCGGCAGTTCTTCGGTCAAGCCCTCAGGAACCACCCTGCCTTCCTTGCCGCTTATCACCAAAATGACAGCCCTGGTATCAAAATATTCATTTTCTGCATAATAGCTTTCCCTGCTGAAGTTATATGGTTTCAGATCCACCAGGTTGTCAACCGGAGCTTTCCTTTGGTATCTGCCCCGGTTCAGGCATATAGCCTGTATATGAAGACCCGACAGGCTGCTTATCTCTGACTGGGTAAAAGTTCTGATCAGCTGTTTGGTTTCGGGTTCCAGAATCCCTGAGGAAAGATAAACGTACAATCCCCTTTCAAATGTTCCCAGTAAAAAATACACTGCATACTTCGAGTCGTTGATAAGATACAAGCCTTTGCATGCCTTGAAAACCGGTTCCCCTTCCTCAGGGACAATGCCTGCGAGCAATGTAAGGTAACCGTCGTCGCCGGGGTTTTCAGGGATCGCCGACCGGGTACCCGCCGGTTCTTTCAATGGTATGGTGTATTCCGGAGCTCCTTGTTTTGCTTTCACCGGCTCACTGTGGTCCATTGAAAAATCCTTGGCTTTCCCGGCATCCTTCATCCCTGTTGTTTCAAGGCCGGTATCA
>JAXDCR010000238.1:0-8909 GCA_034677845.1 Bacteroidales bacterium
TAGGACTTGATCCTTTTCAGTGTGTTTATTCTGTACAACACGGTTGTTTCTGATCCTGTGACGTCGAGCTGATAGAGAAGTTCCTGAAGCAGGACCTGCTTTCCGGGGAACAATGGTCCTCCATAAACGTCAAGACCATAACAATTTACAATCTTATTGTCAATCCTGTAAGATGAGCAAATCCCGGCACTCAGATTACGTTCCATGACTTCAACCATTTTTTCAAGATATTCAGGGTAAATCCAGTCATCGGCACATACCACTTTAAAATATGCGGCATTCTCTGAAACCGGTTTGAAAGTGTTGTTAAAGTTTGTCGTCATATCAACAAACTCAGGATTTGTAATGACATGAATGCGTTTATCCCTGTTCTGAAATTCCCGGGCAATGGCCAGGCTGTTATCGGTACTTTTGTTGTTGATGACAAAACACTCCCAGTTCTGGTAAGTCTGAACACGAATACTCTCAAGACATTCGGCAAGGTATTTTTCTCCGTTGTAAACCGGCACACCGATGGATACAAGAGGAGCCGCTTCAGATCTGACTTGCATAATGGTTAAACTTTTTTCTGATTGTCTTCCAGTTAATTAAATCATTTATTATCAGGAAACTGAATTCAAGGATGACCTATTATTATTTTGCCTGTTGTGACTCTTCCTGAAGCGATAATCCTGTAAAAATAGATGCCGGGGGCGATATTTGCCTGATTTAACGAAATCCTTGTATCACAAGTTTGGCAGATAATTCTTCGAATGACAGGAATGCCTTTAATATTAAACAGTTGGAAGTCAATATCACCCTCACGGGATTTAATCTCCAGGATGATATTATTCCGGGCAGGATTGGGATAAACACTTATGCTCCCTTCGGGTCCATTTTCATCCAGACCGGTTGAACCAATCACCTGTACCTCAAAAGATTGGTTGACACTGATATGGCCATCATTAACTGTCACGGTTACCGGGTAAGTTCCCGCATGCTGGGGTATGCCGGTTATAAGCCTGTTGCTGGGATAATAGGTAATCCATTCCGGTTTTTGTGTCAGTGTGAACACCAGGGTGTCGGTAGTGTCAACATCCATTGCGGATACGGTATAAATATAATTCTGTCCTTTATCCACCGTAAGCACCGGTGTAGAAGTAAACAAGGGAGCGTCATTCACCGGTCTGACGGTGAATTTGACCGTGTCGGTGCAGGATTTGACATATTTTCCGTTCAGCCCTTTATCCGTTGCCGTGAAAACCACCGTCTGCGACCCGTACCAGTCATTGTCAAGCGGTGCTGCGCTTAACTGCCTGCTGGTATTAATTGTAATATTCAGATTCGTGTCGGCAATTTGCCTGAACGTCCATGTAATATCCTGGTCCAAATCCTGCAGGTCTGTGACATATTCGTCAAGAGAAATGAGAACCGGACTGCCACCCTCTTCAAGTTGCTGGTCCGGAATACCTGAAATGACAGGTGGTGTATTGTAATTGGCAAGGATGGAGGAGGACCACAAAGCAGCCATTTTGGTATATCCTGTTGCGTTGGGGTGCAAATCGTCAGCCATATCAACATCTGTATACAGAAAACCTGCACTTTTTTCCATATCGACGATGACAATTTTGTCACCGGCGGCAATTCTGTTCAGGGCAATGTTTTTAATGAAATTATTCCATACTGAGGTTGTATAGCATCCGGTGACACAATCTTTTCTGTTGATTATCAAGGCCATGAAAACAATAACTTCCTTTCCTGCACGCGCTTCGTACTGATCTATCAGGTTGAATATGCTGCTGATTTTTTCATTGTCGTACAGCTCTGATTCAGATTCATGTGTGATGTCGTTGGTGCCAATGTGCAACAGGATAATATCCGGATTGTAGACATCAAGATAGGGGCCCGGCGGGTTGATAATCTGAACCCCCCATCTTTCATCATACCCATCGGTCAGCAAACGAGCAACATACTGATCTCTTGATCCGCCGATACCTCCATGCTGACAATCGTTGAAATAAAGGCTTCCGTTCTGCTGGCTGCCGACAAAATCAATTAAAAAGCCTGATGATTCAAGTAATTGCTTTAAATCGTAACGGTACCCTTTCATCTGCGGGGCAGTCAGAGTACCATCTGTATAACCTTCCGTTATGGAATTTCCGAGTGGCAGAATCTTAACCGCCTGCTGGGCGGAAATGTCAACAGCAGCTGTAATTGCACACAGAAAAAAGAAGAAGAGGCGTTTCAAAACAACTCCTATCATATAACGCACGATATATTATAAAAATCAGACACAGATTGAAAAACAGGGCCCAATGTTTCACTGGGCCCGTGTTTAAATATCTGATAATAAAATTGTTGTTATTTAGTCACAATGAATTTTCCAATCGAGTTTACCTTGTTGTTTTTTATATGAAGATAGTAGGTTCCTGTGTCGAATCCGTTCAGGTCAAGATTGCATCTGCTCTGATTTGCAGTTACCAGTATTTGCCTGATAACCTGACCTGCAGCGCTTATGATCTCCAGCTGGGT
Source organism: Bacteroidales bacterium (assembly GCA_034677845.1). GTDB lineage: Bacteria > Bacteroidota > Bacteroidia > Bacteroidales > UBA10428 > UBA5072. The sequence continues at coordinate 2,512 of JAXDCR010000238.1, forward strand.
ATCTTCCGTCAGGTTGTCAAAGCTGATAATCAGGAATTCACTGGCAGGAACCGGATATATGCTGATCCCTTCCAGTTCAAGATCTTCTATGGCGGTGGGACCGGTAACCGTGATCGTGAACGACTGGTCAGTGTTGGCAGTGCCATCAGATGCCCTGAGCACCACCGGATGCTGTCCCTTGTTGGTCTGAGCAGGCGTGCCTGTCAGAATTCCTGTGGCCGGATTGAAAGTCAGCCAGGCCGGTAAGGTTGGGGCTGATAGTGTCAGGGTCGTATTGGCATCCACATCGGTTGCTGTCAGCACGTATGTGTATACTTTGCTGACCTCTCCCGTCGTGACAGGGGTTGATGTAATGACAGGGGCATCGTTGACATTGGCAACTGCCACTGTAAATGCCTGCTCTTTCGTGACGGTTCCGTCGCTTACAGTAAGTACCACATTATGGTTGCCGACATTGTCATTGGTCGGCGTGCCGGTCAGCACGGCAAATCTCTGACCGCTTGTATAGTTGAAATTCAGCCAGCTTGGCTTGGTCGTTGCATTCAGTGAAATGAGGTCCTCGGCATCATAATCCTCAACCGTGAAGGTATAGCTGTATAAAATATCCTCAGTTGCAGCCTTTACGGGAGTCGATGTTATAACCGGCAGGAAATTGTCTATGGCGCAATGACCGGAAGGCCTGCCTGCATTAAAGAATGAAACGGCTTCTGCATCTGTTATTGCTTTGTTGAAGATAGCCACTTCATCCAGCGCTCCGATAAAATGATATTCACTGGATTCCTCAAATGCCCGTTTCCAGTAACCGAGGCTGATAGGGGTTTCCAAATCAGCCTTGAATGAATTTGCATAATCAGTGGTTGCTTCAGCCACTTTAACGCCATCAACGTACAGGATGTTCTTTTGAGCGGCACCGTTCCTTACAGCAATGATATGATGCCAGGCGTTATTGGCCAGGGATTTGGTATCTGAGATTTCAAACAATTTAGGTACAGCTCCATTGTCCTGAAGTGAAAAGGTAGCCTGCCCCGAGGCATCTAATCCGATCCACCATTTGGCTTTGTCAGGCTCGTCACCTGCAATTCTTTCCCTGCCTATGGCCACCATGGTGGAATTCTGTGTTGTCTTCAGCCACAATTCAATTGAAAAGTTGCTTGATTGTGTCCATTCAAATTCATCGCCAAGATCGGGGATTTCCATTTTGGTTGATCCGTTGAACTGCTGGGCGCCATTGACAATTCCGGTTGTGGCAGAGGGAGATACAGTTGCATTGATCGTATGGTCGGTGTAAAAATCAACATAAGTGGGCCCAGAAGTCTCGTTCAGTTTGTAAAGCACCTGAATACCCTCAGGGCAGACAGGCGCCTCGGCAAGAAAAATCCTGTAACTCTGAGTATCAGCAGGAGGATAGCTGTTGCTGGCACGTATGACGACAGCAGCGTCAATATCAGTGGAGGCAGGAGTCCAGGATATTTCACCTGTAGATGGGTTGAGTGTCAAACCAGAGGGACCCTTTACCAGTGAGTAGGCGATTGTCGGCATACCTGTTGCCACAACCTTGTAAGCATATTCTGTGCCGACAACAGCTGTTTCAACCGGACTCGAAATGATGGTTGGAGAAAGTGTACTGCAAACGCTTATTCCATAACTGTTCTTCGTGACATGCTCATTGATTTCGGCAGAAGTCAGGGCTTTGTTGTATATGGCAATTTCATCGAGGTACCCGTTAAAGAAACGATTTGGCGTTCCCTGCCTTACCAGATAGCCGATATTGATGTCAGCAGTTGAAGTAAGGCTGCCCGTATAATCAACGGTGGCTGATGCCACCACGGCCCCGTTAATATACAGGAGGTTCTGGTTGGTGGCTTCATTTCTGACGGCGACCACATGGTGCCATGCGCCATTGGCAACGGATGCCGTGCTCATGATTGTCTGAATGTTGTTGTTGGCGTCACGAAGGTCAAAATAGAGCTGTCCCGTACTGTTCTCCATACCGATGGACCAGTAAGCTCCGGCAACACTCGGGTCGTTTTTTCCGATAAATATGTTGTCAAGAGTTCCAACGGTTGAAAGGACCTTGACCCATAATTCAATTGAAAAACTTGATGTTGCTGTGAAGTTGTAAACGGCATTATTGCTGACATTGACCACATCTGCCCCATCAAAGTACTTTGCTGTGCCTACCTTGGCTGATTCTTCCGTTTCAACCGATGTTTCAGCAACAGCATGGTTACTGGCTATTTTATCCCGAAAAAGCACTTCAGACACATCGTCAAGGTTCCAGTAAGAGATCATGCTTGACGGGCATGTCTGGGCGTACCCGGCCATGATAGAGAAGGACAAAAATGCCAGTGGCAAAAGTTTAATGTGTAGATTTTTCATGTTCATATCTTCGGAATTTGAGTTATTAAATTATAAACGTTACCCTGAAAATTATGTTTCATATAAAGGTTTTACTTTTACGCGGTTTCACCCGTCTGACAAAATTAGACAAAGGTGAGCATGCCTCCGGACTTTTATGTTTCATTTTATTAACAAATGGACTCATTACAATCAATCTATTGGAATCTGCTGACTGCTTTATCTGCAATATACTGCCCGATTGCCAGAGACGCAGTTGCGGCAGGGGAGGGTGCATTAAGCACATTGATAATAGACTTATCCTCTGCAAAGAGAAAGTCATCAACCAGGCCGCCGTTTTTGTCGCATGCTTGTGCCCTGACACCTGCACCGCCTGTATCCAGGTCCCCGTATTTGATTTCTGGCACCAGCCGCTGTAACGCTCTGGTCAGTGCCGTTTTGTTGAAGGAACGGTAGTACTCACCCAGCCCCATCTTCCAGTACCGCCACATTACTTTTCTGAATCCTTTCCAGGCCAGTGCGCCCCTTACCTCGCTAAACTCAAAATCCGTAAATTTATAGCCTTCACGTTTAAAAGCCCAGACTGCATTAGGGCCAGCCTCAATCCCTCCGTTCACCCTTCGTGTGAAATGCACACCCAGGAAAGGGAAATTCGGATCAGGAACCGGGTAAATCAGGTTTTTGACCAGGTGAGACCTGTCTTTCCTAAGCATGACATATTCGCCCCTGAATGGGATGATTCTGACATTCAGTTTTGGATGGGTAAACCTGGCGATCCTGTCAGAAAACAGGCCGGCCGTGTTTATGATCAGTGAAGAGGGATAACTTTCTCCGGGCGTGATTACTTCATTGTGGCTGCTGCCAACCGTAATACCGGTAACATGTTTGTTAAGCAGTATCTTTCCGCCAAGTCGTTCTGTAAAAACTTCGGCATACTTTCGAGAGACAACGGAGTAATCGACAATGCCGGTATAAGGAACCCACATGGCTGCCAGTCCCGTTGCATTTGGTTCATACTCCTTAATGGCTTCGGCCGGAATTTTCCTGACCAGCTCAAGTCCGTTCTGCTGAGACCTTTCAAACAGGTTTTCAAGACGGGGAAGCTCTTCCTTTCTTGTTGCCACGATAAGCTTGCCGCACAATTCATAATGAATTCCTTCTTTATTGCAGAATTCCAGCAGCTGAGCGTAACCCGACCGGCAGTTCTTGGCTTTCAAACTGCCGGGCTTGTAATAAACCCCTGCATGTATCACACCGCTGTTATTTCCGGTCTGATGCATGGCAATATCGTTCTCCTTTTCCAGGACAGCCACTTTGAGTGCGGGTGACTTTTCCTTGATCTTCAGGGCGGTTGCCAATCCCACTATGCCTCCGCCGATGATTATAATGTCATACTTCATACGGCACCTTTAATGTATTTCAACGGTACGACAGTTTTTTCAAAAGCGGGATCAGTATCCTCACCCCTGACAACCCTGAAGAATTTGTCCCTGATTGAGGTCAGCAGCGGACCTTCCGGATTGAGAGACAAACCCTCTATGGCCCTGACGGGCACCAGTTCGGCCAGGGTGCCGCAAATAGCCAGCTCATCGGCAATGAGTACTTCGGTATGATCAATGGGTCTGCGCATAAAGGGAATGCGCAGGGATTTTGCCAGAGCTTCGACGAATTCCAGGGTTATGCTTTCCAAAGCGCCCTCTGAGGCCGGAGGTGTATATATAACCCCGTCCCTTACCATCAGAATGCAGGAACCGGTAGCTTCTGAGACCCTTCCCTGGCTGTTTAGCAAGATCATGTCCGAACAGTTCCTGGTTTTACCTTCAATTCTGGCCAGCCGTCCCATCTGGTAGTTGGATGAAGTTTTGATCCTGGCAGGCAGGGCTGAGTCTGTGCTTCGTTGCCAGGTGCTTATTCCAAGATTGATGGGCTCGGGTATCACCTTGTCCTGGTGGTATGCCGTAATGACGAGATCAGCCCTGGTGCCCTCGCCCCAGTGGCCTTCGACCACGTAAAGAGTAGTTCTTGCCCACATGTCCCTGTTTCTGTCAAGTAATACTCCAATGATTTGAAATACAGCCTCTTTATACTGATCATAGGTCCACGGGCACGGAATCTGTAACAACCTTGCCGAGCGCACCAGTCTTCTATAATGCTTTTCAAGAAATACGATACCGAATTGTCCTTTATTGTCCCAGTATCCTTTTATTCCCTCGAAAACGTTCAGTCCCCTCGTTACCGCTTCGCATCCCACATGAAGCACTGCCTCATCCCAGGGAATAACCTTGCCTCCCATATAGGCAAAGGCCGGTCTTTGTAATTTGGTAGCCATAGTAATGTTATTTGATAAGATGATTCTTTTTCAATATTTCAGAAGCTTCGACAACTACTTTCAGCTCTAAGCCTGAAAGCCTGGAAATGTCAGTCAGGCTGTGATCACCGTCAGAATAATTAAGTACCCACAGGAAGGCAAGTTGCATTGTTTTGCTGTCATTCCTGCCGCCAATGGAGTCATATAATCCGCGCCTGCCAAGCTGAGGCTCACCTTTTGGAAGGAGGTTTAACACCTTGTAGTCTGCTTCGACGTGATCAATGATGGAGACCAGCATGTTAAGAGAAGTTTCCAGTGCCCCTGAAGAAACAAGGTTCAGATTGTCTGCAGAGGTGTGGTATTCCGGGTACTCCCCGAAGGGAACGCGACTGAGGTTGCCCACAGGTAGGTTAAATCCGGGTGAGCAGAACTGCCTTTCGTCGTATCCGTAAGGGGTGAAGTCAATCACCCTGAAGTCCTTCCTGCTTGCTGACAGCACATATTCTGCAATTCTGTCAATCCGGGCATCTTGCCGGCGCGAGCGTTTATAGGTGAACAGGCTGTCAAGTCCCATCAACGAAATAACCAGGCCGTACCTGATCCGGTGAATTTCTTTTTCATGAAGAGCCAGCCAGGTGATGGCCCCAATGGTTCCCGGGATGAACAGAAAGCGGTATGAAAAATGGAGTGGTTTATTAAGCAGTTTCTTTGCAAGAAATGTGCAGACCGCCATGCCAGACAGGTTGTCGTTGCACAATGACGGATGGCAGATATGGGTGGAAATCAGCATTTCCTCTTTTGACGACCCTTTAATGAGCAGTTCTCCAAAGGTAAGGTGCCCGTCTTTCAGATCCGAATCAATCACAACGTCATAAGTGTCTTCTGTAAGTGATTCAAGCTGGTTATGACTCAGGCAGAAACCCCAGTTCTCGGTATAATAAGAAGTACGGTAAGGAATATATGCGGGCTTTTCAGGGATACTGAACAGATGCGGCTTCAGCCCGCCAAGATTCATTTTTTGATTTACCGGTATGCTGTAGTTCAGCACATGGAGATTGGATTCATTGAAGTCAATTATTCTTTTGCCCCCGGAGTCCATCACATAGGCATCACGTATATTCCACTCCTTAGGTATTTCCCAGTCCAGTACCCTGGTGCCCGATGGTACTTCATGGATCTGCAGAGGTATATGTCTTTTTATCAGGCGCAGACTTTCCCTGACTCCGTTTCCGGTAATGCTGCGGCAGATCGGATACAGTTCCTTAATTAAGCTTATCATTAATATCCATTTACTGTTATGAACATTTCATCCGGATTGATTATGGCTCAGAAGACGTTCAGTTCAGGAATAAAAGTCACAAATTTTCCTCCCCAGTTGCGGATAAAGGACAGCTGTTCGGCAATCTCTTTTTTCAGGTTCCATGGAAGGATGATAACAAAATCAGGTTTGTAATTGGGTATGCTTTCCAGATCGCGTACCGGAATGTGACTGGCGGGCAGGTACTTATCCTGCTTGTGCGGAGAGGCATCGACAACAAACCGGATCAGGTCTGTGCCTTTCACCCCGCAATAGTTGAGGAGTGTATTGCCCTTGGCCGCCGCTCCGTATCCGATGACCTTTTTCCCTTCCCTGCGTGCCCTGATCAGGAATTCCCATACTGAATACTTTATACTTTCAATTCTTTGCTGAAAGTTGTTGTAATAATTCATAGTTCTCATGCCTGCCGCTTCT
>JAXDCR010000239.1:0-5050 GCA_034677845.1 Bacteroidales bacterium
CAGGTTCCGATGCGCTGACAAGCGTGGTCACACTGCCTGAAATCGATATCGTACTGACTGCCATGGTGGGTTTTGCAGGTTTCGCACCTACAATTTCGGCCATCAAGGCCGGCAAGAATATTGCCCTTGCCAACAAGGAAACACTCGTCGTGGCAGGGGATCTTGTCACATCGCTTGCAAGCAGGCATAAAGCCGGCATTTTCCCGGTTGACTCGGAACATTCGGCCATCTTTCAATGTCTGATCGGTGAAGATCGCAGGAATATTGAAAAAATCATCCTGACAGGTTCAGGGGGGCCGTTCAGGGGATGGACCAGACAGCAGCTGGAACATGCCACAAGCAAAAATGCTCTGAAGCACCCGAACTGGTGCATGGGCCGAAAGATAACAATCGATTCGGCCACCCTCATGAACAAAGGACTGGAGGCCATCGAGGCACACTGGCTTTTCGGCATGGAGCCGGAAAGGATTGAAGTGGTCATTCATCCTCAGTCCATCATCCATTCCCTTGTCCAGTTCACAGACGGATCCATCAAGGCGCAGATGAGCCTTCCGGATATGAGGCTTCCCATTCAGTTTTCCCTTTCCTATCCCGACAGACTGAAGTCTGATTTTCCTCAGTTCAGTTTTTCAGACTTTCCGCAGCTAACCTTCGAGAAGCCCGATACCGGACTGTTCCGGTCGCTGAGCCTGGCATTCGAGGCGATACGTTGCGAAGGCAACATGCCGTGCATACTGAATGCCTCCAATGAGGTTGTTGTAAAAGCTTTTCTTGAGGACCGGCTCGGTTTTCTCCGGATACCTGAAATAATTGAACAGGCGATGGAGAAGATATCTTTCATTAGAGCCCCCACGATGGAAGATTACATTGAAACCGACCGTATCACCAGGGCTTTTACAAGTAATCTCATCGACTGAGTTTGCCTGAACCCGGGTACATGGAATTTAGTATCTTTGTCCCCTGTGTTTGTTGAATAAAATGCAAGCAATGGGAGTTGTGATTCAAATAGGGCAATTGTTGCTGAGTTTATCGATCCTGGTCATCCTTCATGAGCTGGGACATTTTTTGTTTGCCCGATTGTTTAAAACAAGGGTTGAAAAATTTTATCTGTTTTTTGATCCCTGGTTTTCGGTTTTCAAGATACGAAAAGGGGAAACTGAATACGGGCTGGGCTGGCTTCCGCTTGGCGGTTATGTTAAGATATCGGGCATGATAGATGAGTCCATGGATAAGGAACAGCTTAAAAATCCCCCCCAACCCTGGGAGTTCCGCTCGAAGCCAACAGGTCAAAGACTGCTGATGATGCTGGGCGGAGTGCTTGTGAACCTGGTGCTTGGCTTCATCATCTATGCTGCGGTATTGTTCACCTGGGGTGAAAAGTACCTCCCGAATGAAAACCTTACAGACGGCATCTGGTGCGTTGATTCGGTGGCCAACCGTTTCGGTTTTATGAACGGGGACCATATCATGGCCATCAACGGAAAGAAACCGGAAAGATTCGACGATATTTTCCAGGAAATTGTCTTTGGAGGCACGGTGAAGGTTATGCGCAACGGGCAGGAAATAACGATTGAAATACCGAAGGATTTCATAGGAAGCCTGGTGGAAAACGGTGATGTGACTTTGTTTTATCCGAGGGTTCCTTTTATCATAAGGGAAATACCCGACACCTCCATTAACAGTTCGGCAGATCTGAAGCCCAAGGACCAGGTTGTCAGCCTTAACGGAATTGCCTTTACTTATTATGATGAATACCTCAGTATGGTTGACACCCTTGCTCCGGGTCCACTCCAGCTTGAGGTCATACGTGGAAATGAAAAGATTGCCGTTACCGCGGAACTGTCAGTGAACAGAAAACTTGAGGTCTTCAGTTTTATTCCCAGCCTGGAGGAACTTGACAAACTCAATGTGATTGAACTTGAAACGCGGTCTTTCACCTTTCTTCAGTCTATACCGGCAGGCTTCAGACTGGCCGGTGAAAAGCTCGGCTTTTACATCAAGCAGTTCAAGCTGATCTTTGATTTTAAAACCGGGGCATACAAGGGACTGGGTGGATTCGGGGCCATCGGGGGCCTTTTCCCCAGGGTCTGGGAATGGCAGGCATTTTGGGAAATAACCGCGTTTCTCTCGCTGATCCTTGCCTTCATGAATATTCTTCCCATTCCGGCCCTGGACGGAGGACATGTCATATTTCTCTTATATGAAGCAGTGACCAGAAAAAAACCCAGTGAAAAATTTCTTGAATATGCACAGATAACGGGGATGATTATTATTCTGGGACTAGTGGTTTATGCCAACACAAATGACATTGTCCGCTGGGTTCAGCGTTTGATTTCAAAGTAAGAAGCCTGCCTTATTGAAGAAAACTGAACAAGATATTTATTTTATTTATACATTTGAAGCTCTAATTTAATAACCTATTCTATGAACCTGAATATTTTCTTGATTGCGCTTGGACCCACGGAAATCATTCTGATCGTTGCGGTGGTAATTCTTCTGTTCGGCGGAAGGAAAATTCCTGAACTGATGAAGGGACTGGGACAAGGGATGCGCGAATTCAAAAAGGCATCCAAGGCGGATGACACAACCTCAGATGACGAGGCACTGAGCGAGAAGAAAAAATAGAAATCTAATATCTGAAGGTATGTCACTTGGACCTACTGAAATTATCCTGATTGTGCTTGTGGTCGTCTTGCTATTCGGCGGGAAAAAAATACCTGAACTGATGAAGGGACTTGGCCAGGGGATGAGGGAGTTTAAAAAAGCCTCCCGTGGAGACAATGATGTTGAAAAAAACACCGCTGTTGCTCAAAAAAACCTGCCTGAATAAGATTTTATTTTTTACCTTACAGCCTGTCACCCGTATAAGAGTGACAGGCTTTTTTTTTAATTGAAGTCAATCTAACCAATTTTATCATTCAAATGAAAGGTCTTGTCATGATTCTTGTTTCCCTGCTGGCAGCTTTTTCACACCTTTCCGTTACCGCAGCAACCTTATCTTCGGAGCCGTCCAATGCAATTGACAGCAGTAAAAACGTGAAGGAAGCTCCTGAAACAATCATAAGGAACAAACTGGCTCAGCTTGATAAAACATCTCCTGTTAAACTCGATTTTAATGCTGAAGTGCTGCGTCATATAGAAGCATATGTGGGCTCAAGAAGGCAGGAGCTGGCCAAGTTTATCGGCCTTTCAAAAATATACTTTCCGATTTTTGAAGAGATTCTCGACAGATATGACCTGCCTCTTGAGTTGAAATACCTGACAATCATTGAATCGGGTCTGAATCCGCTGGCTGTTTCAAAATCCGGGGCCACCGGTTTATGGCAATTCCTGTTGAATACGGCAAATCTTTTTGATCTCAAGGTCACCTCCTATGTGGATGAACGACGTGATCCATATAAGTCAACGGAAGCCGCCTGCAGATATATGACTTACCTGTATAACACATTCCATGACTGGCATCTTGTGCTGGCTGCCTATAACGGAGGCTCCGGCGAAGTCAGGAAGGCCATTGAGCGCAATAATGGAGAGACCAATTACTGGAAGATCCGTGCCTCACTGTCTGAGCAGGCACGGAACTATGTACCCCTGTTTATTGCCATGGTGTATCTTATGAATACCTATGAAGATTATGGCATCATACCGATGGAGCCAAGCTTTGACTTTTACAGCCTGGACACCCTGCATATTTCCTATTCCCTGTCTTTTGAACAGATCGCAGCCATGACAGATCTTTCTGTCGAAAAGATCCGGTATTTCAATCCCACTTACAAACGCAATTTTATTCCGGAAACTGACCCATGGTCGGTGTTGGTTCTTCCGTCTGACAAGATAGCTGAGTTTCTGCGGAATGAATCCGATGTATTTAGTTTCACCACAAGATCAATCGATTATAATCAGGTGGTTGAGAATGCCATTCAGACCGCCGGCAAAATCCAGATTGTACATGAGGTTAAGTCGGGTGAATATCCGCATATGATCGCAATTAAATACAATTGCATACTGGAACAGCTGAAAGCCTGGAACAATCTGAGTGATAATGACAGCATCTACCCTGGTCAGAAACTTGTCATTTGGGTAAATCCTGGTACCAATATACAGAATTAAAGGCCCTTTGCTGACAAATTCATGAAGGTCCTGCAAGAGTATATCCTGCTGGCGGCGGTAATCCTTCAGTATTCCTGCCAGACTCCTTCAACGGCAGTTCTTCCTCCGGTTTCAGGAAGATCGGGTGAAGTGCTTGTGGTAGCTGACAAAGAATGCTGGGAAAATCATGCGGGTGCGCTTATCAGGCAGATGATGAGCACCCCATATCCTCAACTTCCGCAATTTGAACCTGTTTTCGATATTGTCCCCATTCCTGAATCTTCCTTTACTGATTTCCTGTTGCAGCACAGGAACGTGATGATTGCGGAGGTTTCGGAAAACTATCAAGAAGCTTCCATGGTCATTGAGAGGGACCGCTATGCAGATTCCCAGATCATCGTTCGCCTCCGGGCTGCAGACGATTCTTCCATGACCAGGTTGCTTGAGGCCAACCGGGATTCCATACTGATGCTGTTTGAGGTAGCGGAAATAAACCGGATAACGGCTGCCAACAGGGCGCACCGGGACATCAATCTTTCGGATAAAGTTCGCGCCCGACACGGCATCTCCCTTATCATACCTGAAGGGTATAATATCGCAGGGGAGGACAGCCTTCTGACATGGCTAAAACAGGAAACTGGTGCGGTGATCACAGGAATTGTTATTTATGAATATCCCTATACAGGCACAGGCGTTTTGAACCTTTCATCCCTCGTGACCCGAAGGGATATGATGGTCAGGTTGATACATGGTGAGGTGCCCGGTTCATACATGGCCACCGAGAAAGAATTTTCTCCTGAGATCAGAGATTTGATGCTGCATGGTCAACAGCCCGTAACAGAAATGCGTGGTCTGTGGCGGATGGAAAATGGCATTTCAATGGGGGGGCCGTTTATAGGTGTTTCCATGGTTGACACCTCCCGTGACCGCATCGTAACGGCAGAAGGATTTGTATTTGCAGCCG
>JAXDCR010000240.1:0-3665 GCA_034677845.1 Bacteroidales bacterium
GCCACAGAGCAACAGCCAGACACAGGCCAAACCCATCACAACAGTTTCGATAACCAAGGACATTCAGTTTTATGTCGAGCAGACTCCCGTCAGTGTAAGCCAGCTGGAATCCGCTCTGGTGGGCAAGTTGCAGTTCCGTGAGGATCCCACCCTGGCCATCCATGCTGACCGGTCGGTTCCCATTGAGCACATCGTCACCGTCATGAACATAGCCAAAAGACACAGCTATAAGGTCATCCTGGCCACAAGCCCTGAAAAATGATTCTGCCATGTCAGAAAGAAGTTACGGCATCATAGGCACCATCGTATTCCACAACATCATCCTGCTGTTGTTGCTTTTAACTTTTATCGGCCTGCCCAGGGTCACCCCTTCGGAAGGGGGACTGCTGATCAATTTCGGGGATGAGGAGTTGGCTGGCGGGGATGCTGAGCCTGCGCTCAATGATCTGCAGCCGGCCGCTGCCCCGCCGCAAAGGTCAGCGGACAGGGAGGAAGGGTTGCTTACACAGGATCACGAGGAAGCCCCTGCCGTGAAAAATGTCCAGACGACAAAGCCTGCCGAAGTCAAAAAACCTGAACCCGAAGTGGTGCAGGAGAAGCCGCCCCAGGTCAACACAAGGGCACTATACACAAGCCGCGGAGCCGGAGCCTCGACAACCACACAGGGTTCTTCGGAAGGAATCTATCAGGGCCAGGGCAATATGGGAAGTACCCAGGGATCGCCAGAATCCGACAATTACACGGCAGGCCTGGGCGGTTCCGGCATTGCCTTTAACCTGAACGGAAGAAGCGATCTGTTCCTCCAGAAACCTGAATTCAGCGTATATAAGGAAGGGGTCATCGTTGTCGAGATCACCGTTGACCGTAGCGGCAAGGTTATCAATGCAACCCCGGGCGTAAGAGGATCCACGCTGGTTGATAACGTACTGTACGCAGCCGTCAGGAAAGCCGCCCTCGAATCCAGGTTCAATGAAAAAAGCGACGCCCCTGAGAGGCAGATCGGCACCATCCGCTATGTATTCAGACTTGAATAGGTTGCAGGATTTTTAACATCAGCTCCCGGGAAAATACGCTGCCCTGTAAGGCGCCTACCAGGCAAACAAGGGGTACTCTTTCATCAGCAGGTTCACCTTTTCCCTTACGGCACCAATTACCTTTTCATCTTCAGTATGCAGGATCACCTCATCGATCAGATCAACAATAATTCCGATCAGGTCTTCTTTCACCCCCCTTGTCGTAATGGCCGGTGTACCCACCCTGACCCCCGAGGTCGCAAAAGGTGACCGGTTGTCGAAGGGCACCATGTTCTTATTTAGCGTTATGTCAGCCCTGACAAGGGCATTTTCGGCCATTTTGCCGGTGATCTGAGGTACCTTGGTACGCAGGTCGATGAGCATGGAATGGTTGTCCGTTCCGTTGGATATAACTTTGTAACCTTTGTCAATAAAGCAACGGGCCATTACGGCTGCATTTGTCTTCACCTGTTTCACATAATCCATGTAGGAATCGGTCAAGGCCTCTCCGAAAGCCACGGCTTTTGCCGCAATGACATGTTCAAGCGGCCCCCCTTGAATGCCGGGGAATACCGCAGCATCGAGCAGGGCAGACATCATTTTCACCTCGCCCTTGGGTGTGGTATATCCCCACGGATTCTCGAAGTCTGTTCCCATCATGATCAATCCCCCTCTCGGCCCGCGCAGGGTTTTATGCGTCGTGGTGGTAACAATGTGGCAATGAGGGAAAGGGTTGTTCAGCAGACCTTTGGCTATCAATCCTGCCGGATGAGCGATATCAGCCATCAGCAAAGCTCCCGCCTGGTCGGCGATTGCCCTCATACGCCTGTAGTCCCAGTCCCTTGAATAGGCCGAAGCACCCGCAATGATCAGCCTGGGCCTTTCCTTCAGGGCTATCTCCTCCATCCTGTCATAATCCACCTGGTGCGTGTCGGGATTCAGGTAATAAGGCACCGGCCTGTAAAGAATACCGGATGAGTTCACCGGCGATCCGTGTGACAGATGCCCCCCGTGTGACAGGTCAAGTCCCATGAAGGCATCTCCGACCTTCAGCACCGCCAGCATGACGGCCGCATTGGCCTGTGCACCAGAGTGCGGCTGGACGTTCGCCCACGAAGCACCGAAAAGTTCCCTGACCCTCTCAATAGCCAGGTTTTCCGATTCGTCCACCACCTGGCAGCCACCGTAATATCTTTTACCCGGCAGACCTTCTGCATATTTGTTTGTGAGGCATGAGCCCATGGCTTCCAAAACCTGTCCGCTTACAAAATTCTCTGAAGCGATCAGCTCGACGCCCTGCAACTGACGGTTGTATTCCTTTTTGATAATTTCGAAAACCTGGTTATCTCGGATCATGTGTGAATATATTATTGTTTAATTCAAGGGATTTATATCGTGTTCATGTCAGGTTTCAAAAATAACATTTTGTCAAAGCATAAAAAAGATAATCCCGTCATTCGTCCGAAATTTCAATAAGCCAGTTCCTGTAAAATGAGAACATCCGGGAGCGCGAAAGGAAGCCTATATATTCGCCGTTATTGATGACCGGCAGGTTCCAGGCTTCATTTTCCTCGAATTTCCGGACGACGCTTTCCATTGACTCGCCGGGAGAAAGGTGCACCGGAGGCGGTTGCATAAGGTCTCTCACAAAGACCCGGTCATACAGGGAGGTATTGAACATAACATGACGGATATCATCCAGCAGCACAATGCCGGCCAGCATCCGGCCACCTGATATGACCGGAAAAAGGTTGCGTCTGGAACGGGAAATTGTTTTTACGAGTTTTCCAAGGGAATCATCAGGTGAGACAGTCAGGAAATCCTTTTCAATTATCCGCTCCATCTCAATCAGGGTGAGCACTGCCTTGTCCTTATTGTGGGTAATGAGCTCACCCTTTTTGGCAAGCCGGTGGGTATAAATTGAATGGGGTTCGAAGTACTTTGCCGTGATGTATGAAAGAGTGGCTGCAATCATCAGCGGAACGAACAGGCTGTATCCGCCCGTCACCTCAGCAATCAGGAAGATAGCTGTCAGCGGTGCATGCATTACCCCTGCCATCAATCCTGCCATGCCGGCAAGGATAAAATTCCTCTCAGGTATGGATATTAAACCTGTCAGGTTAAACAATCTTGCCGTAATGTATCCGGTGATGCCTCCCATGAAAATTGTCGGGGCAAAGATCCCTCCCACACCGCCCGCACCGGTGGTTGAGGTCATGGCAACCGGCTTGACAAGCAGTATGGCCACCAGGAAGGTCAGCAGCAGTCCCAGGTTATCCCTGTAAAGGTACACGAGACTTCCTCCCGTGACCACCTCCATCCTTCCGTCAAGCAGGGAATTCATCACGTCGTAACCTTCACCAAAGAGCGGCGGAAAGATCAGAATGAGCAATCCCAGCACCCCTCCTCCGGTGATGATCCTGATCCACCCCTTGCTGATCCTGCCATACAGCGATTCAATAAACAAAGTTGACTTTGTGAAGTATACTGAGACAAGTCCCCCCAGCACCCCGAGTACCCCGTACCACGGCAGGTCGATCAGGCTGAAGTCACCCTGCATGGGGTAATGAAGGGTTGCTTCCCTTCCAAGGAAGAGATAAGATACGGTTGCCCCGCTGACGGCAGCAATGAGCAGGGGGATGATAGACCACA
>JAXDCR010000241.1:0-17989 GCA_034677845.1 Bacteroidales bacterium
ATGTGCTGCTGCTGGCGGCCGAATGTGAGGCAAGGGTAGGCAGCCTTGACAAGGCAAGGGAATATGTCAACAGGGTGCGGGACAGGATGGTGCAGAACTCCTCGAGTCCCCGTCACTGGGTTAAAAAGCTGGCCAGCATTCCTCCCGGTGCGGGCATCAACACCATATTCAACGACTGGAGCACCGAACACGCAGCCAACTACAGGATAAGCGTTTATCCAACCGGGGGACCGCTTGACCCATTCCAGAACAAGAATACCGCGCTGGATGCGATTCTCTTTGAACGGCAGCTGGAACTCTTCATGGAAGGCCACAGCTTTTTTGACATGCTCAGATTCGGCAAGGCAGAACAGATCATAAACGATTTCATCGCCAATGACAAGAAAAACTTTGACTACCTGAGCAATGCCGTGTTTACCATGATACCGGACAGCTACATGCCCATCCCGCAGACCGCCGTTGACAACAGCCTGCTGGGCGGAAAGCTGACCCTGACTCAAAATCCGGGGTATTAATCTGCTTTTGCAGATAAAGTATCCCCCTATATGCAATATACCTTATCCGGCCAACAGACCGGATAAGGTTTCTGCGAATTTTAATAACAAAGAATATCGTTTCAGAACATCAATAATCGGTGAAAAAACCTGCAATATATTTAATATTAAAGCAGTACTGTTTCATGGTCAAAGTGATGCATGACGAGCTTATTTTTAATAATTTAATATATACACCTTACATTTTATCATCCATACATAATCCTAAAGACACATTAAAGTAAAAATCAAAAAAGGAGGTATTATGAACAGTAGGAACAATAAGAAAGGCAGTAAAGACAAAAGCCTTTCAAGACGCGATTTTATGGGTACCATGGGCATGGCAACTGCCGCTTTCACGATCATTCCCCGGCATACCATGGCCGGAATGGGTTACAAGCAGCCCAGTGATACGGTCAACGTGGCAGGGATCGGCGTGGGCGCACAGGGTGGCGGTGACATTAGGCAGATATGCGCCCCGGATGTAGAGACTCAAAGAACATCCCGGCCCCGCCTTCCGTATCCCTACACCCCGCAGCAGCTTGCCGACTATTTAGCCGGCCGGCCGATCCAGCAGCAGACGACAACTGCCGCCCGTCCGGCAACGACAGCTGCAGCCACTCCGGCTGCTCCGGCTGCCGCAGCACCCGGCGGCGCTGCCGCAGCCCCGGCCGCAGCAGCACAACAGCAGCAACCTCAACAACAGCAGACCAGGAAACTGGCAAACATCTATGCTTTGTGCGATGTTGACAGCGATTACGCCGGCTATATGTTCAAAGGCTATCCCAAGGCTAAGATCTATTCAGACTGGCGCGTGATGCTGGAAAAGGAACCGTCGATCGACGCGGTGGTGATCGGCACCCCCGACCATAACCATGCACCGATTGCTGCCGCCTTCATCCGGCAGAAAAAACATGTCTTTGTCGAGAAACCCATGTGCAAAACAATCACTGAGGCACGCAAACTGGCTGAACTTGCCAAACAGTATGACGTGGTCACCCAGACGGGAAACCAGGGCCATGCCACAGAAGGCACACGTCAGACGGTCGAATGGATACAGTCCGGCGTCATCGGCCAGGTCAGGGAGGTCATGCTGTCCACCAACCGCCCCAGCTGGCCGCAGGGGAACCTGCCGAGACCGGAGGCGCTGAAGCCGCCCAAAACCCTTAACTATGACGTGTGGCTGGGCCCCGCCCCGAACAAGCCTTACAACCCCGTATTGCTGCACTTCAACTGGAGGGGACTGTGGGATTACGGAACAGGTGCCATGGGCGACATGGGTGCCCATATCTTTGACGCTCCCCTGTGGGCGCTGAATCTGGGATTGCCCACCAAGATCCAGGCAACATCTTCGCCTTACAGCTCTGAGTACCTGCCGCAGTGCGAATGGGTGACCTACGAATTCCCGGAACGGTTTACACAGGGCATTGGTTATATGCCACCCGTGAAGGTGACCTGGTGCGACGGGGGACTCAGGCCGCCGCGTCCTCCGCAGCTGGAGCCCGGACGTGCCATCAGGGATGCCACGTACTTCGGAGAAAAAGGCATCATCATGCATGCCAGCCACGGAGCCGTTCCCGAGCTTGTGCCCGCCAACAAGGACTTCAAGGGTGTTGAACCCTGGCTGCCAAGGACAAGCGACATCTACGCCGACTTTATCGAAGCCATCGAGGCCGGCAAGAAAGCCTGCAATGACTTCTCCTGGTCGGCAAAGGTGACCGAGGTCATGCTGCTGACAAACATCGCGGTGCTCACCAAGAGCTCAAACACCACGCTGGAGTATGATGCCGCGAACATGAGGATCACCAATCTTCCTGCAGCCAACGATTACCTGCACTATGAGTATCGCAGCGGGTGGACATTATAGCCTGAATCGGTCTCATCTCAATTGGGAACATTCATAACCCATTACAAAATTTAAAAACTGAAGTATGAAACACAAGAACAAAACAATTGTAACAAGAAGGGCCTTTTTAGGTACAGCTGCAGCGGCCGCGGCAGCTTTCTCGGTGATCCCCATGGGCTCCGGATGCACTAAGGAAATACCCCCGAGTGTCACCGGCGTGGGCACCCCCAACTCAAAGTTCGGAGGGGTGCAGATCGGCGCCATCACCTACAGCTGGCGAAGCATGCCCAGCAGCGCGGAAGAGGTTCTCCAGTACTGTATCCAGTCCGGCATCAGCTCGATAGAGCTGATGGGCAACGTGGCCGAAACCTATGCGGGACTGCCAGCCGCACCGGCACAGCCGGCTCGCGATGCAGTGCTTACGCCGGAGGAGAAGGCGGCCTATGACGCAGCCGCTGCTGCCGCAACCGAGGAACGGCGTAAATGGCGTACCTCCGTTGCCATGACCAAATTTGAGGAATTGCGGACCATGTACAACGAAGCTGGTGTTGACATCCATATTGCCAAGTTTTCCCCGGCCAACTGGACAGACGAGGAAATTGACTATGCCTTCAATGCCGCCAAGGCACTGGGCGCCAAAGCTGTCTGCAATGAAGTGAGCGAGGAAGCCTGCAAACGACTGGCTCCCTTTGCCGACAAGCATGGCCTTTATGCGGTGTTTCACAACCATGCACAGTTCGCCACCGAGGGTTTCACCGTCGACCCGTTCCTGGCACTGTCTCCCAATGTGATGCTGAATTTTGACGCCGGGCATTATGCAGGGTCAACGGGACTGAATCCCGTGGAGTTCATAACCAAGTACCACCACCGGATTCTGAGCCTGCACCTGAAAGACAAAACGGGACCCAAGACAGATCCTCCCAACACGAACCAGGTGTGGGGGCAGGGAGAGACCCCGCTGGCCGAGGTGCTGCTGCTGCTCAAGGCGCATGCAGACGAGGAAGGCTGGCCGAAATATGCTGACATCGAACTGGAGTATGAAATAAAACCCTGGTCCGATGCCGTCAAGGAAGTCAGAAAGTGCGTGAACTACGCGAGAGGCATACTTGTGTGAGTTGTTTGTTTCAGAGTTTTTAGACTATGGAAGGATGCCGGTCACCATGCAGTCCGGCAGGTGTGTCTTAGGGATGTTGATAAGGGTGCCCTGCGGGGCACCCTGTTCACCTTTTAGCCTGATCAATCATTTTGGAACACAGATAATAAAAATCATAAACAAGAACATTTGTAAGCTCAACATGTGGATTCCATTAAACCTTTAAAACAATAATATATGGATAAAAATTCTAATTCAAATGCCGGGATTAACGGAAAGAAGAAAGGTATGAGCCGCAGGTCTTTTCTTGCTGCAACGACGGCTGCAGGAGCTTTCACAATTGTGCCGAAGCGTGTGCTTGGATTTGGCCAGCCCGCTCCGAGCGACAAGATAGTCTTTGCCCATATCGGATGCGGTATACAGGGCTTTGCCGAGCTGCCTCCCCTGCTTGCCAGTCCCGATATCCAGATCGTCGCCGTCTGCGACCCCGAGACAGACGGAAGGAACCACCTCAGCCTGGGGGGACCGCAGGCCACCACCGTGCCGACGGGACAGGCAGACAGGATCCGCTCGCTGCTTAAAAATCCCAAATGGAGGGAGGCCATCAACTATGTCCCCGGGGGACGAAATGTCATGAAAGAGGTCGCCGAGACTTTCTATGCACAGGAAAGGGCACAGGACAAGTTCAAAGGGGTCACCGCCTATGCCGACTTCAGGGAACTGCTGGCCAAGGAGGATATCGACGCTGTGAAGATCATGACACCTGACCACCTGCATGCGACAATAGCCATTGCCGCCATGAAAAAGGGCAAGCACGTGGTTACGCACAAGCCCCTTGCCAACAGGCTGTACGAGTCTGACCTGGTGATCAAAACCGTGAAGGAAACCGGGGTGGCCTCCTATTTCATGCCATACAACAGCTATGATGACCTGAGCCTGATCAAGACCTGGATCGATGACGGTGCCATCGGCACGTTGCGTGAGATTCACGAGTGGTCAAGCCGGCCCATGTGGCAGCAGTTCTTCGAGATACCGACCGAGAGACTGCCCATACCTGCCGGATTCGACTGGGATCTGTGGCTTGGCCCCTCTCTGGATCGTCCGTACCACTGGTGCTACACTCATTCCCTCTTCAGGGGATGGTATGAGTTCGGCGGAGGATCATATGCCGACATGGGCCATTACAGCATGTGGGCAGTCTGTGACACATTCGGACTTGACAATCCTGCCTTTGCGGAAGGATGGGGAAGCTGGGGAACGGGAACCAGGAATTTCTCGACGGGCAAGATACAAAACAACGACTATTCCTTCCCCCATTCCGCCACCATGCGGGTGCATTTCAACGCAAAGGGAACCAGGGGTAAGCCCGGGTACAGGGGACCCATAGACGTGATCTGGTATGACGGCGGCATGAAACCCGGCATCATTCCCGAACTTGATGAGGACAGGAGGCCTATGCCGTCATCAGGCATGATGTTCGTGGGCGACAAGGGAAAGATCCTGCAGGGAAGGATTATTCCTGAAAGCAAGATGAAGGCCTATATGGGGAAAAGCTATACGCCTCCTGCCCAGACTACAGGTCAGGGCGGTCAGGCTGCCGCTGCTCCGGGTCAGGCTGCAGCAGCTGGCGCACAGGCAGCCGCTCCGGCACAGCGCACTTTCACCATCGGCAACCTTCCACCGCAGTTTGACAAATTCCTGGCAGCATGCCGCGGGGGATCGAAAGACACTCCCGGCAGCTTCCAGTCAGCACAACATCTCTCCACCATGATCAACCTGGCAATAGTGGGACTGCGGGCCGGAACGAGGGTGGATTTTGACCCTGTCACCAGAAAGATCACCAATCCCGTTGACGCAAACAAATATCTGGTTCGCGAATACAGGAAAGGATGGGAACTGTAAGACAGGTGAATGGAATAACCGGTTTTTGATCGCTTTAACCTGCCGGCCTGCTTTCATCATAACGAAGCAGGCCGGTTTTTTATGTCACACACGCCGGGGCCTTTCACGGGATTCAGGGCTTCCAGGGATCTGAATGGTGGCTTTGGCGTTATCAGGCCGGCCGATTCTGCGCTGGCACATCCTCAGCAGCCTGCTGCCCGTTTTCAAACCGGGTTATTTTTTCAACCCTCACGGCATGCCGACCCCCCTCAAAGTGAGTTAAAAGCCAGACCTCAACAATCATTTTTGCCAGTTCAGTGCCCACGATCCTGCCCCCGAGAGCAAGGATGTTCGTGTCATTGTGCGCGCGTGCAAACTTTGCAGAACAGGGCTCGGAACATACCACCGCCCGGATTCCCTTTACCTTGTTGGCGGTTATCGACATTCCCACTCCGGTGCCGCAGAACAGGATCCCCTTCTCACATTCACCCTTTGCCACGGCTTCAGCGACAACCAGCCCGTAATCCGTATAATCAACACGTTCCTGGTCAAAGGTTCCGAAATCCCTGACCGGAAAACCTTTCTCCTGAAGAAATTTCTTCACATCCTCCTTGAGCAGGAAGCCGGCATGGTCAGATCCGACTGCAATCATAGCCATAAAAGCGGTTAATTGTTAATTATATCTTTTCCGAAAATACGCAATGAATAAAACAAATTGCCTTTTCAGGTCAAATTTATGACTTTCCCTTCTATTAACAGGCAAATAACCTGAATAATGTTTTCTGCGCTATATTTTTGCGGCTGGTCCGGTGTGTATCTTTTTTAAATTGCTAAATTTAGTCCGTAATAATTGATCTGTAATGAAAGTCAATTCATTGGAATGATCAATGCAGGCAGTCCAGATGTCTGCTTCGATTTCCTCAGTTGATAATTACAGTTAAATATTAAACAATCTCATGGATATGGACAAAGTCAGATTGGTATCACAAGGCAATCTTCAGATGAAACTTGTTTTCTTCTTAATAATGGCCGGCATGCATCTTTCTTTCAGCGCAAATGCCCAGCGATCATTCACATTTGTTCAACTGTGCGATCCCCAGCTGGGTTTTGGCGGTTACCAGCATGATTCGATCTCTCTTGTTCAGGCTGTCAATGCAATCAATGCAATAGACACCGATTTTGTCATCATTTGCGGGGATCTTGTTCATGATGCCAGTGATACATCTTATTCCGATTTTTTATCGATAGTATCAAAGCTGAAAATACCAGTATACTATACACCGGGAAATCACGACATTGGAAATGAACCCACGGCTGAAAGCCTTGCATTTTACCGCAAGACTATCGGCAAAGATTATTTTACCTTTCGCCACAAGGGTTATACTTTTATTATTGCCAATTCATCCTTATGGCTTGCACCGCTTGAAGATGAGTCCGGCAAACAGGACCAATGGCTTGAGGAAATCATCACTAAGAAATCAGCCGGGCAAAAGCCGGTTGTTATCGCTGCGCATTATCCCTTGTTCATCGAAGATCCCGAAGAGCAATCCGGCTATTTTTCAATTCAGTATGAGAAGCGCAATGAGTTGTTGACGCTATTCGAAAAAGCCGATGTAGTTGCCTATTTATCCGGACATGCCCACAGATTGCTCATAAACCAGTATAATGACATGCAGATGGTCTCCGGTGAATCAACCTCAGTTAATTTTGATAAACGTCCCCTTGGTTTCAGGCTTTGGCACGTTACAAAAGCTTCTCTGGAAAATGAGTTTGTTTCCCTGGAATAGAAATTACCTCACAAAAGAATAATTTTGCGGTAGCTGACCATCAACTATGCATTATTCGATAATCGTTCCCGCCTATTCACGCCCCGGGGAGGTGAGGGGTCTGCTGGACAGCCTTCTTGAGCTGGATTATGAAGATTTTGATATAATAATAGCTGACAACAGCCCGGATGAGTCCCTGAAGCAGGTTGTACAGCCATACAGCGACAAGCTGCCCCTGACCTATCTGTATGAAAGGGGACTGGGGGCAGGCGCAGCGCGCAACCTGGGTGCCGGCCATGCCAGAGGCGATTTTGTCGTTTTCATCGACTCCGACTGCACCGTGCCGCCCCATTATTTAAAAACGGTCGACGAACAGCTGGGTAAAAGCGGCGCCGATGCTTACGGGGGACCGGACAGGGCGGCAGATGATTTCACCAACAGGCAAAAGGCCATCAGCTATGCCATGACATCTTTGTTCACCACCGGAGGAATCAGGGGCGGAAAACATCACGCAGGACAGTATCAGCCACGCAGTTTCAACATGGGTGTCAGGCGCGACGTTTTCAACAGGACAGGAGGCTTCCGCAACCTAAAGGTTTCGGAGGACATTGACCTGAGCATCAGGCTGAGAGAACTGGGATGCAGCATCGTGCTGATCGGTGAAGCTTACGTTTATCACAAGCGGAGGTCGACTTTCGGAAAATTCTTCAGACAGGTTTCGGCGTTTGGCCGGGGTCGCTGGATCCTGCGCAGGCTTCACCCCGGCGCCGTGAAGCCAGTGCACCTGTTGCCGTCGCTGGTTGTCCTTTTCCTTTCAGCCGGAGCTGTTGCCTCGTTCTTTTCGAAATGGGTTCTGCTGATATGGTCAGGAACGGTCGCGTTATTCAGCCTCCTGGTATTTGCCGATGCGGCCTTCAGGAATAAAAGCATGGCAGTGGGACTGCTGAGTGTGCTTTCTTCATGGGTCATGCTGACAGGCTATGGGAGCGGCATGATCGGGGCTGCTGTGTCAGCCGAGGATAAACCTGACGGCCTCCAGTAAATCACTGAACATGTGATCGGGTAAGACCCCCGCATTCCTCAGTCCGTACCCGGTGCGCACCCCTATCGTTTTGCAGCCTGCATTCCTGCCGGCAAGGATATCCCGCTCTGAATCCCCTACCATAAAGGACTTACGCAGGTTAATGCGGTGATCCGCCGCAGCCGTCAGAAACAGTCCCGTTTTTGGTTTCCGGCAATCGCAGGCAATATTATACTCCTGTTTAAGCAGGGGATTACCCGGATCATACAGATGGGGACAGTAATAGATCGCATCCAGCCAGGCATGCTGAGCCTGAAGCGAAGCCTGCAGGTATGCATGAACTGCCTCCACTTCCTCAACCGTGCACAGGTTACGGGCTAAGGCAGACTGGTTTGAAATGACAACAGCCAGGTATGGGGATTCATTGATCATGCGGACAGCTTCCGCTGTGAACGGATACAGCTCAAGTTCCTCAGGTCGCCTGATGTAACTGCGCTCCACGTTCAGCACCCCGTCGCGGTCAAGAAATATGGCTTTTGTCTTTTCTGCCATCCGGCTCATTTATTATAATACGACCTGATTGCTGACAGGGTGCCATTATCCTCATAATATCCATCCTCAAAGAGAACATGATCCACTTTCAATCCACTTTCAAGCGAAGCCTGAATGACATCCCCCACATACATCTCACGGAATGACCCGTCGCTTTTCCTTACCCTGACCTCATTATTGCTTTCGGCATGCCTTACATAGGCATTCATAAAGGCGCTGAAAGAAGGTTTCCACATGGCAATGAACCAGCTGTACCGGAGGTCAGGGCGGTTTTCCTTTATGACAATGCGTTCTATCTTTCCGCCTTTGTCCAGTTCAACCATGTCCGAACTGGCATACTGATCATGCGGCACAAGACCCGTTACCACATCAGCAACCCCTGTACCCAGCCTCTCGCGGATCTCGACAATTGCATTTTCCGGCTGAAAGACAATGTCAGGGAATCCCATGGCCACTATCCTGTCCTTTATATACGGGTAAGCCTGGTTCAGGGTGAAAGGAGTGCCGTAAGGCGCATTCATGATGAGATAGCCTATATTTACTACCATTTCCCTGCCATCGCCAAAATAGTCAACAATATCCCACTTGCCTTTCCGGATGATGAAATACATGTTTTCAATGCCCGCCAGCCGGTAACAGCGGATAAGGCGCGAAGCAAGCACCTGCAGGCTGCCGTCGCTGCCAACCAGCGGAAAAACCTCCTTGCTGCACGGCAGCTTGCCCAGCCTGCTGGCGATGCCTCCCGCCGGGATCAGACCTATTGTTTCCATGGCCGATTTTTATGGGTAAGTTAACAAATCATTATTTCAATTTCCGGGGTCAAGGTGAAAAGAAATTTTTCTTTTCTTAACCCGATCTGAAAAACAGTCATATTCTTTTAACCTGTTATGGTGAATTAAGCAATGGTATCCTGATGTTTAATAAATCTTGTCTAAATTACTATTGTTATCTATATGATAGACCTGTGGCGTCAACATACCGCAATTTTTTGCGAACAGATTCAAACTGCACGTACCTGGGTCAGTTGTTTTTTGTAGTTTCCCTTTTTCTTTGTATATTTCAATTATAAAGTTCTTTCCCGTTTGATGGTTTCAGTTCATGGTTCATAACTAATAACGGAGGGTGATGATCATGAAGGAAAAACAAAAGATTCTTATCATTGAAGATGATATGGATTTTCTGGCAGCCACCAGGGCAATCCTGGAGAACAACGGCTATGATGTTGTGGCTGCTTCTGACCCGGAAGACGGGGATGAAAAAATCAGGAAGGAAAAGCCCGATTTGCTCATCCTTGACGTTATGTTCGGAGGAGAAGGCAAATCACTTGGCTTCGATTATGCGCAAAAAATCAGACATGACAGTCAATTTGCCCGTCTGCCCATTTTAATGCTGACGGCCATCAACACAAAAAAACCGTTTTTCCATTTTTCACCGGAAACCGACGGTGAATACCTGCCCGTTGATTCTTTCCTTGACAAACCTGTTAATGCCGATGAATTGCTGCGGAAAATCAGGGTTCTTTTAAAATAACCTACAACCTGTCACATGTATGGAATTTGAGCCGAGGATCATTGCCTTCCTGTGTAACTGGTGTTCATACACAGGTGCTGACCTTGCAGGTACCTCAAGGATGGAATACAGTCCGAATGTGCGAACCATCCGGGTAATGTGTTCAGGCAGGGTTGAACCCACTTTTGTGCTCAGGGCATTTACAATGGGTGCCGACGGAGTGCTTATCTGCGGATGTCATCCGGGGGATTGTCATTACCAGGAAGGAAATTACAGATGTCTCAGGAGATATATGCTGCTGAAGAAGTACATAGAACAAATGGGCATTGAGGATCAAAGACTTAAACTTGAATGGATTAGCGCAAGTGAAGGCAAACAGTTTGCCGAGCTGATAAACAGTTATACGGAAACAATCAGAAGCCTCGGGCCTTGTAAAATCAGGGAAACCATAAATTTCTGGACATAATTACCAATTATTTCATAATGGACCGACCTAAACCAAAACTTAAACTGGCTGTTTACTGGGCTGCAGCCTGCGGCGGCTGCTGTGTATCCGTGCTGGATGTTCATGAAAAGCTTTTTGATGTGGTGGAAGCCGTTGACCTTGTATTCTGGCCCATAGCCCTGGACACCAAATATAAGGATGTTGAAGAAATGCCTGATGATCATATTGATATCACACTTTTCAACGGGGCGGTCAGAAACAGCGAAAATGAACACATGGCCAGGTTACTTCGCAAAAAAAGCAAAATCCTTGTCGCCTATGGCAGTTGTTCTTATCTTGGCGGCATTCCCGGCCTGGCCAACTTTTTAACCAGAGAAGATATTCTCCGCAGGGTATTTGAGGAAAGTGAATCAACCATGAACCCGGACAGCGTCAGGCCTCTGCCGGAATTTGCCGTCAATGAAGGCGTGCTTACCCTGCCCGGGTTTTACAACGATGTACGCACACTGCCACAGGTCGTTGATGTCGATTTCAGCATACCGGGATGCCCTCCCCAAACCGATCGGCTGATCGAAGTTCTGACAGCCATTATTACAGGGGCTGAACTGCCCCCGGAAGGCTCCGTCATCGGGGCGGGATCAAAATCACAATGCGACGAATGCATACGCAAAAAATCAGAGAACAAGCATATAAGGAAGTTTTACCGTCCCTGGCAGATCATTGATGACGGGGAGACCTGTTTTCTCGAACAGGGTGTTTTGTGCATGGGACCTGCCACACGGACCGGCTGCGGATTCCGTTGCATTAAAGGGAATGCCCCCTGCCGTGGTTGTTACGGACCTCCTTCCGGTGTTGCCGACCCTGGAGCGAAAATGATGTCGGCCATTGCCAGCATCGTTGATGAAAAGGAACCGGAGGCCATAGGCAGGGTGCTGGAAGACATCGTTGACCCGGCAGGCACCTTCTATCGCTTTAGCCTTCCTTCATCATTAATCAGGAGGACCGTGTCATGAAAAGAATTACTATTGACCCCATAACACGGCTGGAAGGACATGGCAGGATTGAGATCTTTCTTGACGATGAAGGAGAAGTCAGCAATGCTTATTTCCAGGTTCCCGAGCTGAGGGGATTTGAAAAATTCTGTGAAGGCAGACCCGTTGAGGAACTGCCTGCCATCACCGCCAAAATTTGCGGTGTATGTCCCGGTTGTCACCATATGGCATCCGGCAAGGCTGTGGATGCCGTGTTCGGCGTTGAGCCCCCGCCTACCGCAAAAAAGCTGCGTGAACTCTTCTATATGGCCCATTTTGTTCACAGCCACACCGCGCATTTCTATGCGCTGGCAGCACCCGATTTCGTCGTGGGACCTGATGCACCGCCGGAAAAAAGAAACATCCTGGGGGTGATTGAAAAAGTTGGCAGGGAAGCGGGCACGGAAGTCATCCGCCAGCGCCGCCATGCACAGGAAATACAGGCTTTGCTGGGCGGACACCAGACATTTGTTGTCATGAACATCCCCGGCGGGGTCAGAAAGGGACTTACGGCGCAAGAGCGCGACGATATCGTTGCAAGAGCCAATGGATTCGTGGATTTTGCCAGATTTTCGCTCAGGATATTTGATGACGTTATCCTTGCGAACGACAAATACCTGGATATCATTTTAAACGGTCCCTACAACCTGAAGCTGCATTCAATGGGGCTGGTAGATGATGACAACAAAGTAAACTTCTATGATGGAAAAATCAGGGTCGTCGATACGGAAGGTAAAGAGCTATGCAGGTACTCCCCACCCGAATACCTTGATTATATTGAAGAACACGTTGAACCATGGAGTTACCTCAAATTTCCGTTTTTGAAAAAGATCGGATGGAAAGGATTTATCGACGGGCAGCAGTCAGGGATATACCATGCCACTCCCCTTTCCAGGCTGAACGCATCGGATGGAATGGCCACACCATTGGCACAGCAGGAATATGAACGCATGTATAACACACTCGGAGCGAAACCTGTCCATGCAACACTAGCCATGCACTGGGCACGGCTGGTGGAACTTCTTTATGCCGCGGAACGCTGCCTTGAACTGGCAACAGATCCCGACATCACAGGCAGGGAACTGCGCGCGCCGCTCGGTGCCATTCCCGGCGAAGGAGTCGGTACCGTGGAAGCCCAGCGGGGAACCCTCACACATCACTACTGGACCGATGACAAAGGGATCGTGAAAAAAGTCAACCTCATAGTGGGTACAACAAACAATCATGCCGCCATTTCTATGTCAATCAAAAAGGCTGCCAGGGGTCTTATAAAAAAAGGCACCGATGTGAATGACGGTATCCTCAATATGATTGAAATGGCATTCAGAGCCTATGATCCCTGCTTTTCATGTGCCACTCACTGCCTCCCGGGGCAAATGTCAATAATACTGGATATCCGCGAATCCAGCGGGAAACTTTTGCAGCGCATTGTAAGAAACTGATGCCAATGATGCGGGATTAACTGACTTTCTATATAATCTAATAAAGGGGATTCATTATGCGTACCGGCGTTTTTTTCTGTCAACGGGAGGTAAACGGAAATCTCAACCTGGATGCGATTGCAAAGTATGCTGCAAACCTGCCCGAAGTGGAATCGGTGAAGATTTTAAGACCGGAAACCTATCCTGACGTGGATTTAATATGCAGTATGATAAAGTCTGATAACCTTGAGCGGATAGTGTTGGCCGGGGATATGCCGGGGTACTACAAACCTGTTTTTACAAAGGCAATGGCCATTGCAGGAGGCAACACGGATGAGGTCCGTCTGGCCTCTTTCATGGAGCACGGAGCCAGGGGTGAAAATGCCCTTGACCGCGCCAAAGCTATTGTGGCCTGTGCCTCGATGGGCGTGCCTTTTTCGCTGGTTGCCATTCCCAGCGGGAATCCTGTGAACCAGGCGACGCTCATTATCGGAGGCGGCATAGCCGGAATTCAGGCTGCCCTCGAGATTGGCAACGCCGGCAAACAGGTGTACCTGGTCGAAAAAAGCGGAACCATAGGGGGTCATATGGCCATGTTTGACAAGACCTTTCCCACGCTCGACTGTGCGGCATGCATTCTGACACCCAAAATGGTATCCGTGGGTCAACATGACATGATCCGCCTGATGACCAATTCAAAAGTGACAGCTGTTTCCGGGAAACCAGGATCGTACCGTGTCAAAATCAGGCAACGGGCGCGACGGGTCGACGAAAAATCCTGCGTTGCCTGCAACTTGTGTTCCGAGGTCTGCCCGGTAAAGGTAAAAAACGAATTCGATACGGGATTATCCCTTCGCAGGGCCATATATATACCTTTCCCGCAAGCTGTGCCCAATGCCTATCTTGTGGATGAAGAGAATTGTATCTACTGCCAGTCTGACGGGAAAAAATGCGGCGCCTGCATGAAAAAATGCCCGAAGGAATGTATTAATCTCGATGAAAAAGATTCCGTGCTTGACATCGAAGTCGGAAATATCATTTTGGCCACGGGTTATGACATACTTGATGTAAGCAGAATAGAACAGTATGGCTATGGCAAATATCCAAATGTGTTGACATCTCTCGAATTTGAACGCCTCACCAATTCCTCGGGCATGACCGGCGGCAGAATTGTCACCAAAACAAAACAGTTCAATAAGAAAACAAAGGAAGAAGAATGGACCTTTTCGCCTGAAGGCATTCCACCGGCAAGTGTGGCAATCATCCATTGTGTGGGATCGAGGAACAGAAAATACAATCCTTACTGTTCAAGGGTTTGCTGTATGTATTCCCTGAAATTTGCCCATTTGATCCGTGAAAAAATACCCAATGTTGCGGTTTATGAGTTCTATATCGATATGAGAGCCTTCGGTAAGGGATATGAGGAATTTGCGGAACGGATCAGACAGGAAGGAACATTTGTCGTGCGGGGGCATTCGGCTTTCGTATCCATGAACAACGGACAGATGGTGGTGCGCGGTGAGGATATTTTCAACGACCGGCTGGTTGAATTTAAGGTCGATATGGTTGTCCTTGCGGTGGGACTTATACCCTCTCCGGAAACCGTTGAGATCAGCCGTATGCTGGGCATTCAAAGAGATCCTGACGGCTGGTTTTCCGAGCTTGATTATAACGGCAGCCCTACTGACACCGACAGGGGTGGAATTTATGTTGCCGGCATGTGCCAGGCCCCAAAAGACATTCCTGACACCGTGGCCCAGGCCTCAGCAGTGGCTGCAGGAGTGCTGAAGAGTCTGTCACATAACAGAGGAATCGGACACCTGAGCAGCATTCCTCTCAGTGAAATTGAAAAAAGAGCGAAAAACATCCATACGATATAGAAAGATCATTATGTCAATAAGAGTCAACCCGGGCTTCATCGACGACCTGGCCCCGTTCGGCGCCGAAGACGTGCAACTGTGTTACCAGTGCGGCGACTGTTCCACCGTCTGCCCTCATGCAGATGAAGTGTATAAATTCCCCCGCAAGTCTATGAGGTTGCTGCAAATGGGGCTTGACAAGAAAATCGAGACCACGCTCGAACCTTGGCTTTGCTACTATTGCGGCCAGTGTTCGGAACAGTGCCCCCGGGAGGCAGAACCGGGAGAAACCATGATGAGCCTGCGCCGGTGGCTTATCTCACGGTACGATTTTACGGGCATTGCACGGCGGTTTTTTACGTCAAGGGCAACCGAAGTATTGGCCATTTTTACAGTTGCCGTGTTCACCGGAATATTTTTCCTTGCCTACGGGTTATCGGGAGGGAACCTGGGCATCTATGACGGTGAGGGGGCTTTTCTTCCCAGCAGTTTCATTCACCGGTTTGACCTCATTTTGGGACTTGTAATAGCCATATTCCTGATCATTAATGCCTTCAGGATGTGGTACTTTACCATGGTAAAGGGAGTGTCTTTCGCTGCCCCCTGGTGGCTTTACCTGAAGGAATTCTATCAGCTGCCGTTGCACTTTTTCACACAGAAACGTTATGCTGAATGTGAAAGCAAGCAAAAACATCCCTTGTTTATGCCCTGGTTCCTGCATCTGGGACTGATGCTGGGCTATGTAACCATGCTGGTGCTTGTCATGGTGTATATCGAAAAACTGCAGTCCGGTCCCGCCATTCAATGGTCGGTTCATATTTTCGGGTACCTCGCCAGCGTCGGATTGCTTGCAGGAACAGTCTATTTTATAAGGAACCGGCTGAAAAAAGAATATGTACAGTATAGGAAATCACACGGTACCGACTGGGTCTTTGTGATCCTGCTCTTTTTTATCGTCATCACGGGTATCACCCAGCATATTCTTCACCGTACCGGCTTCAATGTAGCGGCAAATATCATCTATATCATTCATCTTATGTGCGTTGTCCCCTGGCTGTTGAGAATGCCCTTCAGCAAATGGGCGCACCTTGTCTACCGGCCGCTGGCCATGTACTTTGCCGCTGTCCGGAAAGAAGCATTGATAAGGCAGGAACAGCAGGTCACACCTGTTGCCGTCACCATAAAATAAACTACTTCGCGTATGAAAAGCTGCAGAATAGGAGTATATATATGCTCGTGCGGAACAAACATTGCCAAATTAGTTGATACGGATGCTGTTGCCGGATTTGTAAAGCGACTGCCAAACGTAGTGCTTGCCAAAACATATAAATATATGTGCTCCAATCCCGGACAGGAAATGATAACCAACGATATACGTGAAAATCAACTGAACCGCATCGTGGTTGCAGCCTGCAGTCCCAATATGCATGAACGGACATTCAGGAGCGCCCTGCGCTCGGCAGGCCTTAACCAGTACCTTCTTGAAATGGCCAATATCCGGGAGCAATGCAGCTGGGTGCACAACGATCCCAAAGCGGCGACTGAAAAAGCCATGGCACTGGTGCATGCTGCCATCCGTCGTGTCGAACTGCATGAGGAACTGGAAAGCATGACTGCTGATATGTGTCCCAATGTACTGGTTATTGGGGGTGGCATAGCAGGAATGACGGTGGCCCTTGAACTGGCAGATGCAGGCAATACGGTGCATCTGGTGGAAAACAGCGGACGGCTGGGAGGCAATCTCGCCCGGGTTGATCTCACGGCTCCCTATCTATACTCCGCCCGTGATCTCCTTACAGAAAGGATGACACGCATCATGCAAAACAAATATGTGCATGTGTACCTCGAATCCGCCGTAACCAACCTTAAAGGATTCATCGGAAATTTCAGGGCAACGATAGAGTCATTAAACGGCGCTGAGAATGGCTCCCGAGGCCCGATTGAGGTGGAGATAGGAAATGTTGCCGTATGCACCGGGTACAGGGAGTTTGATCCTTCGCGTGTTGTTCATTACGGATATGGAAAACTGCCGAATGTGATAACCTCATTTGAGCTGGAGCAGATGATCCGGGTGGGGAAAATAGAAACAAAAGATGGGAGAGTGCCCCGGCATGTGGCCATTATTCATTGCGTCGGAAGCCGGAGCCAGGAATTTCACGCCTATTGCTCAAGGGTTTGCTGCATGACGGCATTGAAATATGTGCATGAGATCAAATCGGCCATTCCCGCTTCTCACATTTTCGATATCTATATTGACATGCATGCGTTCGGCAAAGGCCATGAGGATTTTTACCGCCGTTCGTCTGAAGCCAAGACCCTGTTCCTGATGTATGAAAAAGATGACAGACCGGTCATTTACAAAGCACCACCAAAAAGCGGATGCGAAATGCTGATCGAGGTTAATGAAAAACTGTCGGGTGAACAGATTGAAATTCCTGCTGACCTGGTTGTGCTCATGGTGGGCATGGAGGCCCGGCAGGATGCCCATGAAGTGGCCCGTATTGTCAACATCAGCCAGGACAAGGATGGATGGTTCATTGAAAGCCATCCGAAACTTGAACCGGTGGCAACCACCACTGACGGGGTTTTCATAGCCGGCACCTGTGTGGCTCCCAAGGATATCCCTGACACCGTTTCTCAGGCCAGGGCCACAGCTGCCAGGATCCTGGCAAGGATCGCGAAAGGAAGGATAGAAATAGATGCCGTATATGCCGAAGTGAATGAAGAAATGTGTTGCGGATGCCGGTTATGCAATCAACTTTGCCCTTACAGCGCCATCGAGTTCGATGAAGTAAAAAAGAGAAGTAAAGTTATCAGTGCCTTGTGCAAAGGCTGCGGTGTTTGTGTGGCGGCCTGCCCGTCATCTGCCATCAAAAGCAGGCACTTTACGGATCAGCAGATATTGGCCCAGCTGGAGGGTCTGTTCCACGAGACTGGCAAGGTAACGATGCCATCATGAAAAAAAAGATTTTGCTGATTGACGACGATGAGGACCTGCTGCGTTCTTCACAGGTATTCCTTGAAAGCAGGGG
>JAXDCR010000242.1:0-3934 GCA_034677845.1 Bacteroidales bacterium
TCATCGAGGACATCTCAAGTTCATGCAAATATGTTGCCGTACTCAACAAGGGCGTCCTGAAATATTCCGGCACACCGCATGATATGGCCAAGTTCGGGGATAACTTTGTATGGACCTTTTCAATCCCTGCTGAAGAATTCGACAGCTTTGAGAATAAGCAACTGATCATCCACCACATGCGTGACGGAGATAACATCAAGATCCGGTGCATTTCCGTTGAAAAACCCCATCCCAGCGCAGAAAGGGCACATGCTTTGCTGGAAGATGCCTACCTCTGTCTTCTGAAGGATATTGCATAGTCATCAACATCAGAACCGAATAAAATGAAACGAAAAATATTTTCAAAGAACAGCCTGACACTGGCAACCAAAATGGCCAAATATAACATACGCATCATATTTGCCGAAAAATTCATCTGGTTCCTGCTGGCTTCATTTGCTCTGATGATCTTCTTCTCTGTTCAGAAGGTGTTGCAGCAGGATATTATCTCCGAGGATATGATATACGGCATCCTGATGCTTCCCGGGGTCATTCTGGTTTTTTATCCGGCAGTCTTCGGTATACAGAGTGACCAGGACAACGGACTGCTGGAAATATTGTTCGGAATACCGGACTATCGTTATAAAGTCTGGTTGATACGGCTGCTTATGGTATTTGTCGTGACTTTTGTGATCCTTGTCCTATACGGGCTGTTGCTGCAGATACTGCTGATTCCTTTCAACATTTGGGAAATGACATACCAGCTTATGTATCCGACAGTTTTTATCGGCGGGGTTTCTTTTATGTTTTCAACAATCGTTAAGAATGGCAACGGAACCGCTGTCATAATGGTTCTGATCGCCATGGCCTTCTATCTGCTGGGAGATGCCCTTGTTGCTTCAAAATGGAACATTTTCCTGAATCCGCTCGAAGTGCCCGAGGATACCAATGAGCTGATATGGGCCAACACAGTCAGCGACAACCGGCTCTTTCTTGGGATAGGCATCATCGTGAGCATTGTATTCGGATTGTTTAACCTGCAGAAAAGGGAAAAATTCATTTGATACAATAAAAAACAAGTTATTATGACAGGCTGGTTTCATACACCGGCCTTTTTTTTGAAATGCCTGCAAAATAAGCTATATTTCGTGCGAGAAAGGAATCCTTTTCCTGTCCTGAAAAACCATCAAACGTGATTATTTTCAAACATCAGGTTTCCGCACCAACTGAAAAAAATACTTCAGGTATGAACCCTCCGTGTCAAATGCTTGACACAACTAAGCGAAGCGATCTCACGAGCGAAGCGAATAACCAATAATGTTTATTTGGGTGCTGCATACTTTATTGAACTAGCTTATAATTAATAATTTAATGATAAAATAAATGTATGAACCCTCCATGTTTTGAAAACACAAACAAGCATGAAAATAATTTTTAAACATGGAGGTTCCATGTGACCTTAAAAATTTAAATTATTTACACATGAATAGAATATATTTAATTTCCACGTTGTTGCTGTCTGCCATCATGCTTCCTGCTCAGGAAAACGTGCTGCCCCAGGCCATCGTGGCCGACGGCGCCACCCTTGTGAAAGCTGCCACCGGATTTTCCTTCACCGAGGGCCCCTCATGTGCAGCTGACGGACGGATATACTTTACTGACCAGCCCAACGATAAAATACACATCTGGGATGAGCAAAAAGGCGTCAGCCTGTTCACGGCAAACAGCGGCCGGGCCAACGGCACCTATTTTGACAGGTCAGGTAACCTGCTGGCCTGTGCAGACCTGAACAACAAACTTGTCAGATTCAGTTCCGACGGTAAAATGACTGACCTTGTCAGCGATGGATACAACGGAAAGCATTTAAACGGTCCCAATGACCTTTGGTCCGATCCTAAGGGAGGAATATACTTTACAGATCCCTATTTTGCGCGCGACTACTGGGAAGAAGGTCATACTGAGGTGCAGGACTGCCGCGCCGTTTATTACCTTAAACCTGAAGGAGGGCTTGTCAGGGTGATAGACGACTTTAAGCAGCCAAACGGTATCGTCGGAACACCTGACGGAAAGCAGCTTTATGTGGCAGATCAGGGCAGCAGGACGATCTGGAAATATGACATAAACGCTGACGGCAGCCTGAGCGGCAAGACCCTGTTTGCACAAAACGGATCAGACGGCATGACTATTGATGAAAAGGGCAATGTATACATCACTTCGGGACGGGTGATTGTTTTTGACCCCAACGGTGTAAAAATAGGCGAGATTCCGGTGCCGGAGTTCCCAACCAACCTTTGCTTTGGAGGAAAGGACAGAAAAACCCTGTTCATCACCGCAAGAACTTCCGTGTATACACTTTCCATGAAGGTGAGGGGGGTTGAGTGAACCGGCAGCCATCCGGAAATTGCGGTTTCAACAGAAATCAATGAAGCACCTTCATATTCCGCCCTCCGTTGCTGACGTCTGAGGCATCCTCACTGAGCGGGAAGCTCTGTCAGGGTGATGTTGCGGATCACACCTGTTGTTTTCCAGGTGGCAAATCCAAAAGGCACGGAAGGTTCAATCTCCGCCCTAAGTGACAGGCGGTAATTGCCGATTTCAAAATCAACGACCTTGTCATTTTTTCCCACCCAGGCTTCAACTTTGTCTTGGGTAACCCTCAGCCGTATCGGATACCAGATGCCGGTGCCGTAAGACCTGACAACCGAAGTGAAATTATTGGCCGCATCGTACCCGTCAATATTGCTGAGACCCACAACCATGCCTCCCCAGCCCCCGATCACAAGAGAAAGGAAAGAATTCCGCACCGGAAAGGTTATCGCGCAGAAAAAGTCGTTTCCTTCCAGACGCATGGCTTCCAGGTTGACTTCGTAGGTGGTCCACGGGAACTCACCCGCCCAGTTGATTCCTGTCATGTCCAGTCCCGCATTCAGATATATGCACCCGTCCTTTACCCTCACCCTGCCGGCTTTGTAATAGTCTGTCACCTGCCAGCCATTCAGGGTCTTACCGTCAAAAAGCGAATGCGTGACGGGTTCGACCTGGTGTGTCGGCATCACCATCAGGCTGATGATCCATGGTAGTAGAAGTGATGTTATACTATTCATCTTGAATTGATTAGATTTAAAATTAGGTTCTCTTACCGCCGTTCCCGGTATGTATCCGGATGTTACAAAAAGAGGTACTAAAGGTATGAAATTAACTGTTAATATGGCAGGATTTTACCCTCCGCAGGGTAAGAATAATTCCTGCATTTTTATTTACTGCTGAAAGACAGGACAGCTCCACCCTGCCGGCAAGGTATGAGTTTGTCAGGTTCATTTCTGATTAACAATTTTTAACAACTTGCTGATCAAGCAGGAAAAGCATAATCAAACACTTTTGTTAATTTTGAATGTTAAAATTTCAATTATCATGATCAGAAAAATCTCAATCGCTCTTTTTATTTGTCTTCTGGCCCCCACCGCTTTCACTCAGACAACGGGCACGTTAAAAGTCAGCGTCACAACGGCCGGAACAGGACTGGCAGGAAAGAATTACTATCCCCAGAACATCATTGCCATATGGGTTGAGGACGCATCAGGGAAATTTGTAAAGACTTTGCTGGCCCAGGCACAGATGCGCAGAATGCACCTGAGTAAATGGATGGCTTCCACAAAGGCTGCCGGCAGTACATTTGACATGACTGATGCCGTTTCAGGAGCCACTAACAGGAACCACGCAACCCGTGTCTGTACATGGGACGGCACTGACGCAAAAGGGAACACGGTGGCTGACGGCACCTATAAAATCTGCATGGAACTTACGGATATTGATGCACCGGGTAACTATGCATCATTCACTGTCACAAAGGGCCCCAAGGCTGACAAACAAACCCCGGCAAATCAGAAAAGCTTTACTGCCATTTCGCTGGAGTGGGTGCCTGGCACCGTTGTGACCTCAGGACGATAAGCACCGG